>JAUVKB010000205.1 GCA_030596405.1 Deltaproteobacteria bacterium | reverse complement strand
GGAAAACATTTTCAATGGCCAATGTAATCGAAAATGTCAAGAAACCTGTGCTGGTGATTGCCCCGAATAAAACCCTTGCCGGCCAGCTTTACAGTGAATTTAAATCGCTTTTTCCTGAAAATGCAGTTGAATACTTTGTAAGCTATTACGATTATTACCAGCCTGAAGCCTATATCCCGTCCAGCGATACATATATACAAAAAGATTCATCTATCAATGAAATGATCGACAAGCTGCGCCATTCCACGACACGTTCCGTTATTTCAAGGCGTGATGTTATTGTCGTGGCCAGTGTGTCCTGTATCTTCGGGCTGGGCGCGCCCGAAGATTACCTGTCGATGCGTGTAGATATTGAAAACGGCATGGAACTTGTCAGGGACCGGCTTCTTTTAAAGCTTGTTCAGATGCATTATAAGCGTAATGACGTGGATTTTCACAGGGGGGTTTTCAGGGTAAGGGGTGATCGGGTTGAAGTTTTCCCTTCCTATGAAGAGGATACCTGTATCCGTATCGATTTTTTTGGAGATGAGATTGAGTCTGTTTCAGAGATCGATCCCCTGAAAGGTGATGTTAAAAAGAGCTTAAAAAAAGTCACCATATTTCCCGCCAGCCATCACGTTACGCAAAAAAGCAGATTGAAACAGGCAACCAAAGCGATTATTGAGGAATTAAAGGAAAGGATTGAATATTTCAGAGATTCAAACAAGCTGATTGAAGCCCAGCGGATCGAAGAGAGAACCAATTTTGACCTGGAAATGATATATGAACTCGGCTACTGCAACGGCATTGAAAACTATTCACGCCATTTAACCGGCAGGATGCCTGGAGAGCCTCCGCCGACCCTTATAGATTACTTTCCGGACGATTTTCTTGTGGTTATCGATGAAAGCCATATTGCTTTGCCACAGTTTCGGGCAATGTATAAAGGAGATAGATCCAGAAAAGAGACCCTGGTTGAACACGGATTCAGGCTGCCCTCAGCCCTGGATAACAGGCCGCTGAAATTTGATGAATTTACATCAAGGGTTCATCAGGTCGTTTATGTATCAGCTACCCCTGCTGACTATGAGCTTGAAAAAGGGAAAAAAGCGCTTGTGGAGCAGATTGTAAGACCGACAGGTCTGATCGATCCTTTTATCGATGTCCGAAAAGCAAAAAACCAGGTGGACGATCTTTATGAAGAGATTATTATACGTCAAAATCGGGGAGAAAGGGTCCTGGTAACAACGCTGACAAAACGTATGGCCGAAGATCTCACCGAATACTATGCTGATCTGGGCGTTAAAATAAGTTATCTTCACTCGGACATCGGCACTATGGAACGGATGGACATTATCCGGGACCTTAGAATCGGCAAGTTTGACGTTCTTGTGGGAATCAATCTTCTGCGTGAAGGTCTTGACCTGCCTGAAGTCTCTCTTGTGGCGATACTGGACGCGGACAAGGAAGGTTTTTTACGTTCAGCAAGATCATTGATCCAGACGTGCGGACGCGCTTCAAGAAACGTCCGGGGCACAGTAATCATGTATGCCGACGTTGTGACGAAATCAATGCAGCAGGCCATCGATGAAACAAACCGGCGCAGGAAGATTCAGAAATCTTATAATAAAAAATATAATATTACCCCGGCAACAGTCAAAAAAGAGGTTACATAGGTTTTTCACGCGATGTATAAGCATGATGAAAAGTCTGTCTCTATGGTATCGGAATCTATTGCCGAGTATGGATCTACAGACAATCTTGAAGATATAATCAGCTCTATGAAAGAAGAAATGAAACAGGCTGCAAAGGCGCTTGAATTTGAAAAGGCCGCCGAGCTAAGGGACAGGATTAAAGAGTTAAACGATATAATTATATTTGAATTTTGAAAGCTTTGTAAAAATAAAAAAAGATGTCAGACAGTATCAGTGAAAAAATGTCCTCGGTTTCGACCGATCCCGGCGTCTATTTAATGAAAAATGCTAAAGGAGACGTGATTTATGTGGGCAAGGCCGGGAATTTAAAAAAAAGGCTCGGCTCATATTTTAAAAATTCCGGTTTTAAAAATTCTAGTTCAAAAAAATCGGGTTTTAAAAAATCGGGGCCGCTTGACATGAAAACCGGTGTCCTGGTTAAAAAAATTTCAACCTTTGAAACAATCGTTACCGGAACCGAAAAAGAGGCCCTGATTCTTGAATCGAACCTCATCAAGCGTTTTAGGCCTCGATATAACGTTATTTTAAAAGATGACAAACGGTATCCTTCATTTCGCATAGATGCCAAAAGCAGGTTCCCGAATATTACCATTGTTCGAAAGATAAAAAAAGACGGCGCCCTGTATTTCGGCCCGTATGCATCTTCTCAGGCAGTGCGCCGGACCCTTAAAATTATCCATAAGACCTTTAAACTTCGCAAATGCAAGACAAAAGATTTCAAAAACAGATCACGGCCGTGCCTGAACTTTCAGATGGGTATCTGCCTTGCTCCCTGCTGCCGGAAAGTCGATCAAATTTTGTATGACGAAATAGTCAAAGAGGTTGTCCTGTTTTTAAAGGGGAGAACACCCGATCTGATTAAAAAGATAAAAAAGGATATGATTCTGGCCTCAAAAGAGCAGAATTTTGAGAAAGCGGCTTTGCTCAGGGACAAGATGTTCTCACTTGAACAGACCCTTGAAAAACAGGTTGCGGTCACAACAGATTTTAGGGACAGAGATATATTTGCCATTGCAAGGTCACCTGTATATTCACCCGTATATTCAATTGGTACGGTTCTTTTTGTTCGTGGAGGTTATCTTCTGGGAACACGGCATTTCAGTTTTACGGAAACCCTGTCGACGGACGAGGAGATGATCGGGGCATTTATACGGCAGTATTATGAAAAATCCCATTTTATTCCCAAAGAGGTGCTTGTCTCTCTTTCTTTAGATGATAAATCTTTGCTTGAAGACTGGCTTGAGACTAAAAAAGGTGAAAAGGTGACCATCCTGCGGCCATGCAGAGGTGAAAAGGCAAAACTGATTCATATGGCGGTTCAGAATGCGGAAAACGGGCTAAAAGACTTAACCGTTTCTATTGCAAACGATATGAATATGATAGAAAGACTCGGAAAACGGCTCAAGATGGATAAAATTCCCAAATTGATAGAATGTTTTGACAATTCCAATATTTCAGGAACAGAGCCTGTTTCAGGCATGGTGGTTTTTGAAAATGGAAAGCCGAAAAAATCATCCTACAGAAAATACAGGATAAAAACGGTTGCCGGGCATAACGATTATGCCTACATGCATGAAGTTTTAAAAAGGCGTTACGGAAAAAAAGGGAAAGAGCTTTATCCGGATCTGTTGCCGGATTTGTTAATGGTCGACGGCGGAAAAGGGCAGCTTAATATTGCTGTCTCCGTTATAGAGGAACTGGGACTTGAGGGAAAATTTGAAATAATCGGAATCGCAAAAAAAGACGAAAAAAAGAAAGAAACCCAGGACAAGATCTACATGCCCGGCAGGGCAAATCCGGTTAACTTCGGCAGAGAAGTCGATCTTTTGCTCTTTCTTGAAAGGATAAGGGATGAAGCCCACCGTTTTGCAATCTCTTTTCACCGCAGGCGCCGCGCAAAAACATCGATCCATTCAGCTCTTGATTCGATTCCGGGAATAGGGGAAAAAAGAAAAGCGATGCTCCTTAAATCTTTCGGCAGCATAAAAAAAATCCGGGCGGCAACGCTTCAGGAAATAAGCTCACTGCCCGGAATAAACCTTGAAATCACTAAAAATTTAAAATC
>JAUVKB010000225.1 GCA_030596405.1 Deltaproteobacteria bacterium | reverse complement strand
TACAGGTATTGCAGCTATTATTGTGCCTCAGATAGCGGCGTTGGCAGTAGAGATGTTGCTTGGCTGGTTATTTATTTTTGTCTTTTTCCTCCAGAGTATTCACGCATACCACATGTATAGACGCAGGGGCTTCGGGCTGAACATATTGAGTTCCCTGCTTTCTCTCATTGTCGGAGTGATGCTGCTGGTATTTCCCATGAGCGGCATTATAACCTTGACCCTGGTGCTTGGTCTATTCTTTCTTATAGGCGGTTCTTTCAAGAGTATACTCGCCTTTCAGCTCCGTCCTTTACCGGGATGGGGGCTGGATGCTATTTAGCGGTATCATTTCTTTGGGATTTGGAATTTTTATTTTTTCCATGTTGACTCAAGCTGCCGCCTGGGTAGTGGGGATACTTGTAGGTATAGATCTGATCTTTGGCGGATGGTGGCTGATCGTGCTGGCTCTCGCTGCCAGGAAATGGCAGCTGTCATATGAGTAAAGCACGGGCACGGGCATGTGCAATTTTACCTTAAGGTTTATATGCCGGAAAAGGTGATCGGCAAGGTGCGCCTGGGATTGCCCGCCCGTATTTACACGAATGCTTTTCCTGACAAGCCTTTTTCGGCAAAGATACGCTACATTGCGTCTCAGGCCGAATTTACCCCTAAAGAAGTGCAGACACCTGATGAACGGGTCAAGCTGGTTTATGCAGTCAGGCTTTACCTGGATTCCAACCCTGAACATCGTCTGACGCCGGGACTGCCGGCCGATGCCGTAATCCGCTGGAAGGAGGAAATTCTATGGGCCAAGCCTCCTCGGTAACCGAAGGGCAGGGATAGGGAAAAATTAAATACCCGATTTTAATTTAAAATGTGAATAGTTTTGTTTATCAAAATAATTATCGGACGAGAGTAAAAAACGCCACAGAGGAACAGCTATTATCTCAATATCATTTGATTTTATAACTGTATCTATACCTCTTGTTATTAAAAGTCCTTTTCTGGTTTGAGGAAATCGCCTTAAAAACAACTTAAATCCGGAAAAACGCCTCTCTTTCCAGTCAAATGAAGAAAGGTATTTTACTTCAACCGGCATCGGTTTTCTAATATCTCCGGTGACAAAATCAACCTCCTTTTGACTTTCGGCAAAATAGCCACAGTCGATCCGGTTTCTTTTCAATTCCATAAAGACGGCATTCTCCGCCTTTGCGCCTTCATCAGCCGGACCAGTTAATAATGTCTTTATACCGGTATCCCAAAGATATATCTTTTTTTGAGCATATACCCTTTCAGTATGGGAAGTAGTCCATTTAGGCATTGGCCATACAAGAAAAGCAGATTCAAGGTGATATATATATTCTTTTACAGTATCAACTGAGATAGAAAGAGCCTTTCCAAGCTTGTTAAAACTGGTGCGCGACCCGGACGAAGCTGCGATAAGCTTTAAAAGATCTTTTAGAACAAACCCCTTTTTTATCGGATAAAGCCTGATAAGATCTCTTGCAAGGATATCCTCAAGCAGATTACACATATATTCTATTGACGGGTTGAGTACATTTTCCGGATAACCCCCAGTCTGAAGATATTCCTCGACCAGCTTTTCATACTTGTAATCCTCGCTCATGCTGGGTTTATCCCCTCGAAACAGCATAAATTCATTGAAGCTGAGAGTATAGACTGTTGTTATGATCTGTCGCCCTGTGAGGCGGTTACCCTGCTGGGTGAGCAGAGCTGAGGTGGACCCGGTACAGAATATTTTGATATTTTCCATGTCATATATGGATTTAAGTTCTAACTCCCAGTTTACGCTTTCATGGACTTCATCAAGAAAAAAAAATACTTTTTCCCCCCTTTCCCGCATGAATATTTTTCTAAAGTTTCGCAGATGCCCTGAAATGGTAATCCCTGAAAACGAGGGGTGGTCAAGAGCCAGATAGAATATGTCACCCGAAGAAACGCCTCTGTTTATAAGACTTCTGATAAACTGTTTGAGTAAAGTTGTTTTACCGACACGACGACTCCCGATGAGTACTTCAATCTGTTTTCTGCCAAGAAAAATATCAAAACGTCTTAGGTATTCCGGCCTATTGATTCCAGTGTTATAATCTCTCTCTTCCCACCAGGGATTGAGTGCATAATAAGTTGTTTCCATGCAGTTCCTTTAACCCAAATCGAAACTTATGTCAATTAGTTTCGATTAAAGTCGAAATTTTCTATGATTGATCAAAAAACAGGATAGAGTTTTTCTGCTCATAGATCCCCAAATTTTCCGGATAGGCAAAAAAAGATTTGCCCGCTGGATTGGATTTACTATATGGGATTGGTTTGGCTGCGAAAGGTTATTAAAAGGCGTCTGGTATCCGTACAGATAGACCTTAATCGGCTTTTAAGGTTCGCACAAAATAAATTGGCAATTTCATGTGTTGTGGCGCCTGGCTGGCAAGGCGCGAAAGCGTAGGAATATCAAGATATTCTGAGCTTTAGGAACGTAGCCAGACGGGATGCATCGGCGCTTAAAATCTAAAGTTATTTTTGCGCTAACCCTAAATCAGCGAAGATCGGTTGACATCGCAATCTACTTTTTATATTTTAAAAATGCTTTAAAATTAGGAGTTACGTCCAAACTCTCTCTTTGACCTCTGGTAAGCAAATTGCAATAATCCGAGCCATTACAGGCATTTGTTGCTATTAATATCTGAATGCGAAATTATAAAAAAAAATGTTTTAACTGGTAGCAAATTCGTCTGCGCTCCAATGAAGCGATCAAGGATATTATCATGACCTCGTTTGATCGCACTAATAAATGCCTTTTTTGTTCTGTTGAACCTGATTTAATAATCCTGCAAAACAGCCTTGCTTTCGCCATGTTCGACGGGTTCCCAGTTTCCCATGGGCACTCATTAATTATACCGCACCGCCATGTGGCTGATTATAGCGATCTGACTGTAGACGAAACTCTGGCGATTCATCAGATTCTCGTTGAAGCCCGCTCTTTGATTCAGGAACGTTTTTCTCCCGATGGCTTTAATATCGGTGTTAATATTGGTTTTACTTCAGGGCAGACTATTATGCATGTTCATGTTCACTTGATTCCTCGTTATAAGGGAGATGTAAGCGATCCCGTTGGTGGTGTCAGGAATGTAATTCCCG
>JAUVKB010000149.1 GCA_030596405.1 Deltaproteobacteria bacterium | reverse complement strand
GACACGTCCTCTCCAGTCTTTTCGGATTGTGCCTATCTCTGATTCAGCAAATCGTCCATGTGATTTATCGGCTTTATATGCCATCAATTATTATTGGGCATACCATTATATTGTTTCAATCATGATATTATAAGTTTCAATCAGGTTTGACTCTACCTAATCGGCTTTTCTTCTCAAAAAGGTAGGGACGTCAAGATCATTGTTGTCGATTACAATCCCCTTGTATCCTTTATATACAGCTTCGGCGGTATCGCCGACAGCTTTTTTCTCGCGAACAAACGTCGGCACGTCATAGTTTACAGCATTTTGCAGATCAGCGGGCGTGATATCCCTGACTTTACCTCCAAATGTCTTGTCTATGAGTTGTGTCTTTTCCGGCATCAGAGGTTCAGAGCCACCTATACCTGTTGCGATTACAGTGACCCTCATCTCGTCGCCAAGATCTTCATCAATGGCCTGGCCCCAAATTATTTCCGCATCATCGCCGACCTCCTTATATATCCGATCGGAAGCTTCGGTCATCTCATCCAGTGTTAAATCACTTGTACTGGTAATGTTCATCAAAACGCCTCTGGCGCCTGAAATGGAAATATCTTCGAGAAGCGGATGGGATATAGCCCGTTCGGCAGCCTCGATAGCCCGGTTTTCACCACTTGATATTCCGATGCCCATCAAGGCCATGCCGGCCTTTGACATTGTTGTTTTAACATCAGCAAAATCAAGATTGACCAGGCCCGGCATCATGATAAGATCGGTAATGCCCCTTACGGAATGGAGAAGAATTTCATCTGCCTTCCTGAACATATCGACCATTTTGGCATTTTTAGATGCAATCCCTCTTAACCTGTCGTTTGGAATAGTAATCACTGTATCGGCAACTTCCTTTAATGCATTAATTCCTTCCTCGGCTTGCCTTGCCCGTTTCTTCCCCTCAAAGGAAAACGGTTTTGTTACAACGGCAACAGTCAGGATACCCATCTCTTTGCAGATTTCAGCCACAACAGGAGCAGCGCCGGTGCCTGTTCCACCACCGAGTCCGGCAGTAATAAATACCATATGGCTGCCCTCAAGAATCTCCTTGATTGCGTCCTCATTTTCAAGCGCAGCTTCCCTCCCTTTTTTAGGATCTGCGCCTGCGCCGAGTCCCTCAGTAAGTTTTTCTCCTATCTGAATTCTAACGTCTGCCTTTGACATATCAAGCGACTGGTTATCTGTGTTAGCCGTTATGAATTTAACACCTTGAAGATCGGAAGCAATCATGTTGTTAATAGCATTCCCGCCTGCTCCTCCGATACCGATTACCTTGATTTTAGCAGATTTTTCACTTTCCGCAAACATAAATGTCATTTCCCCCACCTCCTTATAGATTAATGGTTAGTTAAGAACTAAAAATCAAATAATCTCTTTAAACCACTTTTTCATCCTGGTCATAACGCGATTAAAAATGTTTGAATCGCGTATCCTGAATTTTTTTGCAGATTGATTCTTGGCGCCGTATAAAACAAGTCCGACGGCTGTTGCATACATCGGATTATTTACGACATCGACAAGACCGCTGATACCCTGGGGTTTGCCCAGACGGGTTGGAAGATTAAAAATCGATTCGGCAACCTCGGGCAAGCCATCCAAAAGTGCGGAGCCGCCTGTTATTACTACTCCGGATACAATAACATTTTCCATTCCTGCCCTGTATATCTCCCTTTTAACCAGTGAAAAAATCTCTTCCACCCGGGGTTCCAGAATTTCGCCGAGTATCTGCCTGGGAAGCTTCCTGTGTTTTCGTCCCCCCATGCCCGGTACCTCGATTGTCTCTTCGCCGCCGATATTTCGTGCGATACACGCTCCATATTTTTTCTTGATTTTTTCCGCTTCACTCAATGGCGCACGCAGTCCGATTGCTATATCGTTTGTAAGATTATTCCCTCCCAGGGCTAGAACAAATGTGTGTTTGATATTCTTGGAGGAAAAAATTGCCAAATCCGTTGTTCCACCACCAAGGTCGAGAAGTGCCGTTCCCAATTCCTTTTCTTCTTCCGTCAGAACAGCTTCACCGGAAGCAAGCGATTCGAGAACAATATCACATACATCCAGGCCGGCTTTGTTTGCGCACTTTACAATATTATGCGCAGACGTCACAGCGCCGGTAGCAATATGTACTTTTGCTTCCAATCGCACTCCTGCCATGCCTATGGGATTCTGTATGCCGGCCTGTTCATCCACGATAAATTCCTGAGGAAGCACATGTATTACTTCTCTATCCATAGGAATCGCCACGGCTCGCGCCGCATCAATGACGCGCTCTATATCGTTTTGTGTAATTTCCGACCCTTTAATTGCGATGATCCCACGGCTGTTAAAACCTGTTATATGTCCCCCGGCTATTCCGGCGTATACCGATGAAATTTCACAACCCGCCATCAGCTCTGCTTCTTCAACCGCCTTTTTAATCGATTCAACAGTCGATTCAATATCTACCACCACGCCTTTTCGGAGTCCGACTGAGGGATGAGTCCCTATGCCGATTATATTTATATCACCTCCGTATACTTCTCCAACCACAGCACAAATTTTTGTCGTTCCTATATCAAGGCCAACGATAATTTTTTCCTGTCCTTGCATTTTAAACCTCCTTATGGTCTATGGCAGACGATTTGGTTTTTATAGGATTTACGACTATACGATCCATATTGTTCAGATCAATCGAGTCAAAGTCCAGACACCGCTTTTCTTTATTCAGGTAAAAAAAGACGTCTTCAAGCACGCGATATTTGCTTTTGTAATCTTTATACCCAAGTTTTATTTTCTTGACACTGCCGTGCTCATAACCGGATGCGTGAAGGGTGAGCCCGATTTCTCTGTCCACCTCAATTTTTTTTATCAGCCGGTTAGGAAAAATACTATCCTGCGCCTGTCCCAGTTTCAGGACACTTATTACCGCATCAAAAGCTTTGCTTTTGGGTTTGCCCGGAGCGTTTAAATCTGAGTACTCCAGCCCATCTATAATTATCAGATCGTCCGGATCCGACGGCTCTAATTCTTTAAAAATTTCTCCATCAAAATTGACAAGGTATTTGAGACCAAGATCGACAACAGCTAACGCTTCGTGCTCTTTTATTCTTACGGTTATTCCATCCGGCAGTTCTCTGGTTACTTCGGCCGCGCAGATCCAGGGGTGTGCCAGTAAATTCATTCGCGCCATTGAAAGACTAACGGAAAGAATATTTATCCCTGTCTTTATTTCGGCACAAGCCAGCACCTGTTTTTCAGTGAGTCTGTGTGCGCCTTTTACCAGCAACTTTTCCGCCCTGAAATAGTCACATTGAGTAAGGACATCATAACCGAAAATAAAGGTAAAACTTATGACTGCCAGGACAGCGGCAGCCGACATTGTTTTGAAAAAAAATGCAATGCCTTTTAATCTCTTAATCCGTTTTTTTGCAGCGCTGTTTTTGCGGCAATTTTTACGTATGCGTTTATAACCCAACAATTTTAACCTCTGTTTCAAGATCGACACCGAACATTTTTTTTACCGTTTCCTGGGCCAGTTCTTTAAGTTCAAGTATCTCTTCGGCTGAAGCTTTGCCTGTGTTTATTATGAAGTTGGCATGCTTTGATGAAATTCTTGCTCCACCTTTTCTTTTTCCTTTAAGCCCGGCCAATTCAATGAGTTGCCCCGCTGTTTTCCCATGCAGGGGATTTTTAAAAAAGCAACCGGCGCTGGGCAAATTTGCAGGCTGATTTTTATAGCGCGTTTTCAGGATTTCTTCGGCCTCTTTTTCCAGTTTTTGCCTGTCTGAAGGATACAGACAAAAACAACCTTCTAAAATTATTGTTTGCCACTGGTCATCCCTGTTTCTCCCTTTGGTCTTTATCCCCTTGGCCCATGAAATTTTTCTGTAAGAAAAATTAAGGTCTTCTCTTTCTATCCTCTGTACCCCGCCGGTCGGCAGCAAAATTTTTACAGAATCCAAAACACTTTCCATCGAACCACAGGCAGTGCCGGCATTCATCATAATGCCTCCGCCTACCGTACCCGGAATACCAAGAGCAAAGTTCATACCCCCAAGCCCCTGTTCAATGGCAAAAGAACAAAGGGTTTGCATCTTGACACCAGCCATGGCCGCAACAATAGTTCTGTCTTTTTCTTTACAAGCCGGTTCCTTACAAACCGGTTCCTTACAAACCAAGGTAATTTTTTTAAGACATTTTTTCAGGGTAATCACGACTCCATGTATGCCTCTATCCTTAACAAGAAGATTTGTTCCGTCACCGATTACAAAATAAGGAATATTTTTTTGCAGAGTCCATTTTATAAGAGTAACAAGTTCTTTAAAGTTTTCAGGCGCAACATATGCTTCCGCCGGGCCGCCGACACGGAAATACGTGTGTTTTGACATAGGCTCTTTAAATCTTACACTTTTGCCAAAAAGTTTTATAAGCCACTGTCTTGAGCCTGAATCAAGTGCCATTCAACAAAACCTCTTCCCCGACTTTCCATACGTCTCCCGCACCAAGCGTAAGCAGAATATCTCCCTGCTTTACGATCCCCTTTAAAAGAGAAACGGAATTTTCCAATCCATCCGCATAAATAACCTCTTTGTGCCCATGAATCCGGATTCCTTTGCACAAAGCCGGGCTGTCTATCCCTTTTATTTTTTTTTCCCCCGCCGGATAGATGGGAAGTACCATGACCAGGTCCGACTGGTAAAATGCCCGCGTAAAATCATCAAAAAGCGCGCTGGTTCTTGTGTATCTGTGCGGTTGAAACACTACGACGATACGCCTGTCAGGCCAACTCTCTTTTACCGCCTGCAATGTAGTCCTTATTTCCGTTGGATGATGTCCATAGTCATCTATAACCGTAACCTGGTTTATCTCCCCTTTAACTTCCAGCCTTCGCTGAACACCGTCTATTGTTTCAAGCGCATATTTGATAACATCAAACGGGATTTCGAGTTCAATCCCCACCACAACGCTTGCCATGGCGTTATACACATTATGGATGCCGGGAAGATTTAAACGGATTTCCCCGAGCCGTTTTCCAAGGTGATAAACGCTAAACCTGCTTTTAAGCCCTTCAAATACCACGTTTCTTGCCTGGAAATCCGCCTGGGCGCTCATCCCGTAAGTTGTAAAACGTTTTTTTATTTTAGGTATAACATCCTGTATAGGCTTATTATCCAGGCAGAGGACAGCAAGGCCATAAAAAGGTATTTTGTCTATAAAGCTTAAAAAAACGTCTTTTATGGCTTTTAAGTCCCTGTAATAATCGAGGT
>JAUVKB010000252.1 GCA_030596405.1 Deltaproteobacteria bacterium | reverse complement strand
CCCCCTTTTTGTCAAGGGAAAAACCATAGAAAACCGGACAAACAGTTGAGACATGCTTTAAACAGCTTGTTTAAAATTAGGGCTCGGTCAAAAATAACCTGGTAGAATTTGCGCCCGAATTTGCTGTAGATTTAATCGATCTGATTGATCAAAACCGCAAGAATAGTGAACTATTTCGAGGAGTTTTGGAGTCTCGCAAGCTCGCTTGCCTGCGAATAAAGATCAGTTAAAGATATGGTGAGGTTGGGATGGCAAAATGTAAAGTTATTTTTGACCGAGTCCTAAGGCGGGTAAAAATAATGGAAATTCATTGATTGAAAGGAATCTGTCTTTATGATTTAGAAATAAATCAGAAAAAAGGCCCTCTCTGACAGAGGGCCGGTAGATGTTTTTTTGATAGACCTGTGCTCGAAAGCGTTAAAAACTCCTTATTCTTTTTCGCCTTCTTTTTGCGGCCTTGGCCTGTTTTTTCTTTTTTTGAACGCTTGGTTTGTCATAAAAACGCCTTTCCTTGATCTCCGAAAAGAAACCTTCTTTGGTTAATTTTCTTTTAAGATCCCGAATGGCCTTTTCGATTTGATTATCGTGGACAACCACTTTCATAATTTAACTCACCTCATTTCAACAATAATTGATAAACTCCGTCCATATCGTATTGTCCGAAGCCTGGTAATTTTTTTAAAGAGGGTATTACTACTTGAAAAAATAATAACTACTCAGGTAGTTAGACTAAAGGCTGAAGGTAAAATACAGGTTGTGCAACTATGCATGCCTTTGCAAATGAAAACCATATGATTTTCTGATAGAAATCTTTCCCTTTAGCCTTTTACCTAAACACCTGAACAGTTACATATATTTTATGAAAATTAACATCATATTTAAAATTTTGTCAATCTTTTTTCATCTATCCTTTCCATATCTTTCAGTTTTTCATTTTCTGAGACATAATTTGGCAATTGCTTCAATATGATAGGTATGGGGAAACATGTCAACAGGTTGAATTTCAATTAATTCATAATCCTGTATCATATGGCCGATATCTCTCCCCATGGTGGCGGGGTTGCATGAGATATATATAATGTTGTCGGGGGATAATGCCATAACCTGGGCCAAGACATCTTTGTGCATTCCTGCCCGCGGCGGATCGATGATCAGGAGATCGGGAGGGTTGGATATAAGCGGGAATGTTTCCCGAACATCGCCGCTGATAAACCGGCAATTATCAATTCCGTTATCCTCGCAGTTTCTGCGGGCATCCAGCACGGCGCTTTTGCTTATTTCCATGCCCGTGACGGTACCTGCCATGTTTGAAAGAAAGATGGGAATCGTTCCGGTGCCGCTGTATAAATCAAGGACATCTTCAGCGCCTGTTAATTCAGCATAGTCGGATACTGTCTGATAGAGCTTTTCCGCCGTCAGGGAGTTTGTCTGAAAAAAAGAATTCGCGGACACCTGGAAGGTAAATCTTCCTATTCTGTCTTTAATATACCCTTTTCCGGAGATGATTACTTCACGTTCTCCGACAGCAATCGATGCCTTGCCTGGATGTATATTATTTACAACTGTTGATATGTTTTTTATTTGATCGCATAAGATTTCAGCAAGGGGACGAGTTATTTCCGGCCTGTTTTCCGATGTTACCAGATTGACCATCCATTCATCAAAGGCCCTCGAATAGCGAATAGTTACAAATCTCCAGAATCCTTTGTGACTTTTCAGGCCGTATACCGGCACGCCGCAATTTTTCACATATCGCTTTACCTCTTTTAAGATGTCGTTGCCCGTTTCTTTCTGGAGCAGGCAGCCATCCATATCAATAACCTTATTATAAGTTCCGGGCACATGAAGGCCTAATGCAAAATTCCCCTCAAGTTCACGCCTGTCAAGTTCCTGGGGGAGGAACCAGCGGCGGTCGGAAAACGAAAACTCCATTTTATTGCGGTATGCGAATATGTTTTCAGAGGGTATTGTATTCAGGACAGACACATCTTTAAGCCCGCCTATATGCTCCAGGGACTCTTTTACCTGTTCCTGTTTATACTGCAACTGTTTTTCATAGCGGATTTGCTGCCACTGGCAGCCGCCGCAATAGCCGCTGAATGGACATAAGGGTTTTTCGCGATCCGGCGACGGGGTGATCAGTTCAACTATTTTCGCTTCGGCATAGGCCCTCTTTTTTTTGTATATCCCGGCGGTTATCCTGTCACCCGGAACAGCGCCGCGGACAAAGACCACAAAATCGTCAATCCTGCCTATACCATGAGCGCCGTAAGCCATTTTTTCAATCGTTAATTCAACGATATCTCCCTTGCGTAATTTCATGGAAAATATTAATATCACTGTAATTTAGTTTACGCCACATTTTAATTAGTTTCCATCCAAAAATGGCTGTTTTGCATCTCTGATCACCGACCACGTCCATAGGACGTGGTTTGATGAAGCCCCCTCAAAGGGGCCTAAAAGTATCACGATTCCTGCAGATTACTATCCAATATCAAGGAAGCAACCTTAAACTCAAAGGCTATGAACGTCGAATTTCCAACATCCATTTTTGAATAAGGTATTCTGCCTATTGATAAAATGGCAAAACAAAGCGATTGGGAGCATTACCAATTTGTTAAAAAAAGCAGTTAATTAAAGTGGCATCTGAGCTTTCTTATATTTG
>JAUVKB010000123.1 GCA_030596405.1 Deltaproteobacteria bacterium | reverse complement strand
GCTATGGATTCGTCTATCGGCTTTGGATAATGAGCTAACCCGCAAAGAAAAACACCATCGGTTGCGAATTCCGAGGGTCCCAGCTTGGCATGCCTTTCTACAAAAAAACCGTCGTCATTCATCGGAACTTTAAAAAACTGGGCGAGCTTTTCATCCCTGTACGGAACTACAGCCGTTGCGAGGGTGACAAGATCGGCTTCAATTTCAAGGGGACGGCCCAATACATGATCTACAATGTCTACTATAAGGCGGCCGTCTTTTACCGATACTCCGGGTTTGTTTTCAAGAGCATACCGAACAAAAATTACTCCGGCCTCACGAGCCTTCATGTAAAGCAGCTCTCTTTCCCCGAATGTCCTTATATCCCTGTATAAAATAAAAACATCGGTATCAGGATTACGTTCTTTTAATTCTAAAGCGCTCTCTATTGAATGCGTACAGCAGACACGTGAACAATATGGCCGATCCGGTTCCCTTGAGCCTACGCATTGGATAAATACCGCGCAACCCACCTCTTTAAGACAGGGATCATTATCTATGAGTTTTCTGTCAAGCTCCAGACTTGTCATAATTCGCGGATCTTGCCCGTATAAATACTCTTTAGGCTTGTATTCTTCAGCGCCGGTCGCCAGCACTGCGACACCATGTTCAAAGGTTTCGGTATTATTTTCCGATACGATGGTCGACGTAAAGTTCCCCACAAAACCATCCACAACTTTAAGTTCCGTATCAAGATGAACATGAATTTTATCATTATTTCCCACATCCTCTGCCAGCTTGGCCAGATGTGCCTGTATGTCTTCCCCCTTCCAGGTTTTATAAAGGTTAACAGCCTGACCACCAAGGTTGGTGTTCCGTTCCACAAGATGGGTTTCATACCCCTGTCTTGCCAGGCTCAGCGCAGCATTCATGCCGGATATTCCGCCGCCCAGTACCATGGCTGTCTGGTTCACATCTAATTCAGATTCCTCTAAAGGCTCCATAAGAGCCACCTTGTTCACCGCCATCCGTACCAGATCTTTTGCCTTTTCCGTGGCCAGCTTTGGGTTGGATTTATGGACCCATGAATCCTGATTTCTGATGTTGGCCATCTCAAAGAGGTATTTGTTCAAACCGGCATTGACAAGTGTTTCCTGAAACAAAGGTTCGTGGGTTTTTGGGGTGCATGCGGCCACCACTATGCGGTTTAAATTTTTCTCCTTGATGATATCGGTCATGACATCCTGTGTATCCTGAGAACAGGTGTACAGGTTGTCCGTGACAAAATCCACATACGGAAGGGTAGCGGAATAATCGACCACTTCCGGGACATCGACCACCCCGGCTATATTTATGCCGCATTTACAAACAAAAACACCGATACGCGGGCGTTCTCCTGTGACATTTGTTTCAGGCACCGCTTCTTTTTTCTTTGTGAGGGTGTGCCTGACGGGACTAAGCGTTTCTCCGGCTGCGGAAGCGGCCGCACTGGCATCTACTACCGATTGAGGGATATCCTTGGGACCCTGGAAAGAACCGCATACAAAAATTCCTTCCCTGGAAGTAGTCACGGGACAGAAACTTTCTGTCCGGGCAAAATTGTTTTCGGAAAGATCGATATCCAGACTGCGGGCCAGTTCCGCCACGTCAGGCGGAATTTCCATTCCAGTGGAAAGGACTACAAGATCAAATTTTTCGCTTTTTATCTCACCGCCTTCGGTGACGTACCTCATTTCAAGGTCCCGGTTTTCCGAAACTTCGGTGATGGTATGCACGCTGCTGCGGATAAAGCGGACACCCTTTCGCTTTGCATCGTTATAGTACTGTTCAAAATCCTTGCCGTGAGTCCGCATGTCCATAAAAAAGATCGCGCAATCCAGATCGTCCCCTGCGTGTTCTTTTGCAATAACCGCTTCCTTGATGGCATACATACAGCAGACCGATGAACAGTATGGATGATCACACCTGTTCAGGTCTCTGGAACCTACGCACTGGAGCCATGCAATTTTCCTCGGCTCTTTTTTATCAGAGAGTCGCACCACGTGTCCCATGGTCGGCCCGGAGGCGGAAAGAATACGTTCAAACTCAATGGCCGTGATTACGTTGGCATAGTTTGCGTATTGATATGAATCAAATTTTAAGGGGTCAAAAGACTTAAAACCCGGCGCGAGTACAATTGAACCGACGTTTAATTCTATTATTTCATCCTGCTGCAAATGGTCGATTGCATCGACTCCACAAAATTCCGTACATATTTTGCAACCGCCGGTCTTAAAATGCATACACCTGTCACGGTCGATGGCCGGTGTGTTGGGAACGGCCTGGGGATACGGCACATAGATCGGTTTTCTCCCCTGAAGACCCTCATCATATTCGGAAGGGATAGGTTTGAGCACATGCTTTGTAATATCTTCCAGTTTGATATGACCCGTGGGACATACGGACACACAGGCGCCGCAGCCCATGCAGACGTCGGTCTGGATATGAAAAGGGGTGTCCACACTCATGTCCACTCCACGTCCCGTAAAACTGATGGCGCTGTTCCCCATCTTTTCACAAATACGGACGCAAAGCCCGCAGAGGATACAGTCGTCATCTTCTTTTTTAAAACGCGGCTCGTCTATTCCGTATTTTGCAGCCAGTTCCTTAATAACCGGCACTTCAGGGCAGCGCGCCAGCAGCAGCTCCACAATAAGTTTGCGCCCTTCGTGAACCGTCTCGGTCTCGGTATTGATCTCCATGCCTTCCCAGATGGGATAGTTGCATGAGGTGACAAAACGGGTCTTGCGGCCGTCGAAAAGCTCCACGGTGCAAAGGCGGCACATACCGGCAGGTTCTAATGCCTTATGATGGCACAGTGTCGGGATTTTGACGCCGTATTTCTCGGCAACCTGCAGAATGTATTGCCCTTCTTCTCCCTGAACTTCTTTGCCGTTAAGCTTGAAAGTAATCATAGGTATTAACCTTTATTTATTGTCATAATCATTATCGGATAACAATTGCATTAAATTTGCAGACATCATAGCAAATGCCGCACTTGACACATTTATCCTGATCAAGTTGTTGAGGCTCTTTCTTTTTGCCGGTTATAGCATCCTGCGGGCATTTGATCGCGCAGAGGCGGCAGCCCGTGCAAGATTCTTCATCGATCTCATAATGAAAAAGAGCCTTGCAAACACCGGCTGGACATTTTTTGTCTTTAATATGGGATTCATACTCATCGCGAAAATAGCGTATGGTCGTTAATACCGGATTGGGAGCTGATGTGCCCAATCCGCAAAGTGAAAATTTTTGTACCATACCGCACAATTCTTCAAGGAGTTCGATATCACCTTCCTTGCCGTTACCTTCGCAGATATCGGTTAAAATTTTCAGCATCTGCTTTATCCCTTCACGACAGGGATTGCATTGACCGCAGGATTCATCTTTAAGAAAATCCAGAAAATACCGGGCAACATCTACCATGCAGGTGTCTTGATCCATAACGATCATACCGCCTGAGCCCATGATGGATCCTATTTTCGTCAATTCATCGAAATCTACGCCTATGTCCAGACATTGTTCCGGAAGACATCCTCCTGACGGCCCGCCGGTTTGAACGGCTTTAAATTTTTTCTTTTTAGGGATGCCGCCGCCGATATCATAAATTATGGTGCGCAGACTGGTGCCCATCGGGACTTCCACCAGGCCTGTGTTGACCACTTTACCGACAAGTGAAAATATTTTTGTCCCCTTGCTTTTCTCCGTGCCGATTTCTGCATACCAGTCGGCTCCCTTATTTATAATTACCGGCACATTGGCCCAGGTTTCGACATTGTTAAGATTGGATGGTTGTTGCCGGAAACCTTTTTCCACGGTATGGACATATTTGGCTTTCGGCCGCCCTGGATTTCCCTCCAAAGAAGCCATTAAAGCGGTCGATTCTCCACAAACAAACGCTCCACCCCCGCGGCTGATATTAACGTGAAAATCAAAGCCGGACCCAAGGATGTTTTTACCAAGCAAACCCAATTCTTCCGCTTTTTGCAAAGCAATGGAAAAATTGGTTACCGCCAGCGGGTATTCATGCCGCACATAAACGTACCCTTCATGAGAACCGATGGCTATTGCTCCGACAATCATCCCTTCCAGGACGCTGTGCGGATTGCCTTCCAGAATGCTTCGATCCATATAAGCGCCGGGGTCCCCCTCATCTGCATTGCAAATGACATATCTGTCCCCCTCATGCCTGCGACAGGTTTCCCACTTAATTCCTGTTGGGAATCCTCCACCTCCGCGGCCCCTTAAACCAGATTTTTTTATCTGACTGATAATTTCATCAGGCGTCATATCAAAAAGAGCTTTTTCCAGAGCCGAATAACCTCCCAGCGAAATATAATTCTCTATATTGGTTGGATCGATCATGCCGTTATTGGCAAAAATAATTCTTTGCTGGAGCTTATAGAATGGTATGTCGTGTTCATGAATAATTTTCTTTTTTGTGGAAGTGTCCTTGAAAACCAGGGAATTGACTATTTCATCATTTTTTATTGTTTTTTCGACAATTTCCGGAACGTGTTCTTCTTTTACCTGAGGGTAAAATATGCCTTCAGGATAGATAACCATAATCGGTCCTTTTTCACAAAAACCGTGGCAGCCTGTAAGCCTTATTTCAACCTCATTTTCCATATTCTGTTTGGCCAGTTCATCGACCAGCGCTTGATATACTTTCGCAGTTCCATAAGCAGCGCAGCCGGATCCCGCACAAAGTGAAATCAATCTTTTTTTATTGTTTTTGCGTCTGTTTTCGAGTGAATTTTTAAATTTTTCCAGTGCATCCCTATTCTCTATCTTTGTCATGGTAATTATATTATAACCTCCATTTGACACATGCCGTTAAGAGGCATGTCCTCTATATCCATCAACAACTTTCACTGCACTGTAACGATCAAGACCACCGTGAATTTCCTTGTTTACCGTAATAACCGGGCCTGACGCGCAACACCCTATGCAACGAACAGCCTCTAAGGTAAAAAGACTGTCATCGGTTGTTTGGCCTTCTTTAATGCCGAGATCTTCTTGTAATGCATCAACAATTTTTTCCGCTCCACGCACATGGCAGGCAGTACCCGTACAGACGCTGACAATAAATTTTCCTCGAGGCTCCAAACTTATGGTTTTATAAAAGGTGGCCACACTGTAAATCAGGCTCTCCCTTATGCTCATTTTTTCCGTCAGTATGGAAATCGCTTCTTTAGGCAAATAGTTGTAAACATCGCTAATATCTTGCATTATCATGAGAAGAGATTCAGGGCTTCCCTTATATCTCTCAATTATTTCATCTATCTTTTGCCGATCAATATCAATACTGTTTTCCATAATTCTACGACCCTTCTTTAAGCGGATTATGCGGCCCCAAAAAACTCAGGATTTGTTATCCTTTAATTTAAAACCTCGTTTGTAACCGGGCAGTTTTCGACACAGGCGCCGCAACCGGTACAAAGATCCACTTTAACACTTCGCGCCCGCTTTTTTATCTTAACCTTGAAATTGCCGGATAATCCCTCGACAGATTCAAGATCAGCATATGTAATCAATTCAATGTTTAAATGCCGGCCGACCTCGACCAGTTTTGGTGATATAATTCACATGGCACAGTCATTGGTTGGAAAAGTCTTGTCAAGTTGCGCCATCACCCCTCCAATGGACGGCCCTTTTTCAAGCAGGTACACATAGTATCCTGAATCTGCAAGGTCCAAAGCCGCTTGCATGCCTGCAATACCACCGCCTACAACCAATACGGATCCGACTAAATTATCAGACATTGTAATTATTCCCCTGAAAAAAATTATACTAAAAGCTTACAGCATGAAAAATAACGTAACTATCATCGTTATTAATCCGCTCTTTTTCAAGCCATTTAACTAACACAGCGTAATAGTTAATAAAAACACTATGCTAATGTAAGCTGACAACCTTTAAAAAATTATTTTTAATAACCATTTTAACAGCCATCAAGATACAAATAACTTTTTTTAATATAAAATACTGAAAAATATGTCAACAAAATTTGACCTAAAATTATGTCAGTTTAATATAATCATAATGTCGGTATTGTTGATAGCAATGGCACGAACAGCGAAATTCCCAATTCAGTTAAAAAATATATAATAAAACAGACAAGAAATTTCAGACATGTTATTTTGATATAAAGAATTTACATGAAAATCAGGAAAAATTAATTCAAAATTTGTCTTGATTTAAGAAGCTGAAACATTTCATATAAAAAAATTACTTTTTTTATGGGTCCGAGGAAATAACATTTAGAGGAGAATTGAAAACATGAAAGAAGATATGGATAAAAATGATATGGATCAGGCAATAGAAGATTGGGAAAGCAAATGTGTTGCTCCAAGATTAAAAAAATTCAATATGGAAAAATGTCCAACCCGATTTTATACTGCTAAAGACATGGGGGATT
>JAUVKB010000107.1 GCA_030596405.1 Deltaproteobacteria bacterium | reverse complement strand
CTGGCTGGAAAGAATCTTTTCAATCCTGTCTGTAAGAGCTTCCGGTTTTTCCCTGACCATCAGGGATATGTTTTTTACTATATTTATTGTCTGCTGTGTATATTCTAAGGCGGCGTTCCCTGTCAGCGCCTCGATCCGCCTTGTGCCGGAGGCTATGCTCGATTCTTCGGTGATTTTAAAAAGACCGATGTCCCCGGTTCTCTTTGTATGGGTCCCGCCACAGAGCTCTTTGCTGAAATCTGAAATCGAAACAACCCTGACCCTGTCGCCGTATTTTTCTTCAAAAAGCGCAGTAGCACCTGATTTAAATGCTTTTTCGGCATCCATCTCCTCTGTATGAACAGTTTCATTATCCCGTATATGTTTGTTGACGATAGCTTCAATTTTATCAAGATCCATACGATCAACCTGAGAAAAATGGGTAAAATCAAACCGGAGCCGGTCGGATGCTACAAGGGAACCGGCCTGTTTGACATGATCACCAAGAACTTCGCGCAGGGCGACATGGAGTATGTGGGTAGCCATGTGGTTACGGGCAATAGCCTTACGGTTTTTTAAATCAATTTTAAGATCAACCTTTTCCCCTTTTCTTATACTCCCTGAAACAATTTTACCCCTGTGTATGATCAGCCCTGTAGGCTCCTTTATTGTGTCCAGAACTTTCATTTCAAGATCATGACCGGTTATCATTCCGGTATCGCCGACCTGACCGCCTGATTTGCCGTAAAAAGGTGAAGTTTTTGTAACCACATCAACTGTTAAGCCTTTTGAGGCTTCTTTGACCTCATTCCCTTCCGTCATTAAAACAAGCACCTGTGAAGCGCAGTGATCCGCAGTATAGCCGACAAACTCAGGTTTTATTCCCCCGGCTGAAAGATTTTTATAAGCATCATGAATCTCGGAAAAAGTTGCAACCGATCTTGATTGAGCACGCTGCTTCTGCATGGCATTGTTGAAACCTTCTTCATCTACGGTAAATTTTTCATCTCTTATTACATCTTTTACAACGTCAAGCGGAAATCCGTAAGTATCATATAATTTAAATATTATCTGCCCTGGTATTTTATCCTGCCCCTTTTCCCTCAGGTCGGAAAGGGTATCGTTTAAAACTTTAAGACCATTGTCTAATGTTTCGGAAAAACGCACTTCCTCGTTTTTTATGACGTTTGTGATAAAAGCGGCTGCATCTGAAAGTTCCGGATATACCGGTTTCATTATATCCATTACAACTTTGGAGGTTTCATGAAGAAACGGCCGGGTCAGGCCTATGTGACGCCCATAACGGATTGCCCGTCGCAGGATACGCCGCAACACATATCCTCTGCCTTCGTTGGACGGCAGAATCCCGTCGCCGATGAGAAATGCGGCCGCTCTGCTGTGGTCCGCAATAACTTTCATGGAAACATCGTTTTCTTTTGATTCACCGATACTTTTTTTAGAGAGGCTCTCCACCTTTTTTATTATCGGCAGTATCAGATCGGTTTCATAATTACTTGATACATTCTGTATGACGGATACGATCCGCTCAAGCCCCATGCCTGTGTCGATGCTCGGCTTTGGAAGGGGGGTCATTTTTCCTGATTGATCCCTGTTGAACTGCATAAAAACAAGATTCCAGATTTCAAGGTACCTGTCACATTCACAACCGACTTTGCAGTCCGGCTGACCGCATCTGAATCCTTCTCCCCTGTCTATAAGAATTTCAGAGCACGGCCCGCAAGGTCCGACATCACCCATCGACCAGAAGTTTTCCTTTTCTCCGAATCGCACAATCCTGTCTTCGGGCACGCCTATATTTTTGTGCCACAGATCGTAAGCTGCATCATCATCCGTATAGACTGAAACCCAGAGTTTTTCTTCAGGAAGGTTGTACCCGTTTATTAAAAGATCCCATGCAAACTCAATCGCTTTTTCCTTAAAGTAGTCTCCAAAGGAAAAGTTGCCGAGCATTTCGAAAAACGTATGGTGTCTGGCGGTATATCCTATATTTTCCAGGTCGTTATGTTTCCCGCCGGCCCTGACACATTTTTGTGAGGTTGCCGCCCTGGCATAGTTTTTTTTCTCTTCTCCTAAAAAGGTGCGCTTGAATTGCACCATCCCTGCATTGGTAAACAAGAGCGTGGGGTCATCATGAGGAACAAGAGAGGAACTTCTGACGATCTTGTGGTTGTGCTTTTTAAAATATTGCAAAAATTGTCTGCGTATATCGTTGCCAGTCATTAATTGTCCCATTAATTTTCCACACCTTTTGACTCGGCCTGAACGGTTTCTTCTTTTTTGGACAGCCCCAGAGCCTCCCTTGTTTTGGTAAAAATAGAATTGCCGATATCCGGGTTTTCCGCCATGAATTTTTTTACGTTTTCACGACCCTGGCCTATCCGTTCCCCATTATACGAATACCAGGAACCGCTCTTATCAACAATGCCGACGTCGACGCCCATGTCGAGCAGATCGCCTGTTATGGAAATTCCTTCACCATACATGATGTCGAATTCCGCCTCTTTAAAGGGCGGCGCCAGTTTGTTTTTGACAACACGCACCCTTGTCCGGTTTCCCACAACCTCCTGGCCGTCTTTTATGGCTCCGATGCGCCTGATATCGAGTCGAACCGAAGAATAAAATTTTAGAGCGTTGCCGCCCGTGGTTGTCTCCGGATTTCCGAATACAACGCCTATTTTCATGCGAATCTGGTTGATAAAGATTACCGAGGTCATGGTTTTGCTGATTGTGCCGGTTAATTTTCTTAGTGCCTGGGACATGAGCCTGGCCTGGAGCCCCATATGCGAATCTCCCATCTCCCCTTCTATTTCCGCTCTGGGAACAAGCGCTGCTACAGAGTCTATTACAATAATGTCTATGGCGCCGCTTCTTACCAGCATGTCTGTTATTTCAAGGGCCTGTTCACCCGTATCCGGCTGGGAAACCAGAAGCTCGTCACAGTTAACGCCGAGTTTTTTTGCATACACGATGTCAAGCGCATGTTCGGCATCAACAAAGGCGGCAATGCCGCCCTGTTTTTGAGCTCCTGCAACAGCCTGCAGGGCAAGCGTTGTTTTTCCCGATGATTCAGGCCCGAAAATTTCAATAACCCTTCCTCTCGGAAGTCCACCGATCCCAAGGGCTTTATCTAAAGCAATGGAACCCGTTGGTATTACAGGTATATCAAGAACGGTTTTACTCCCCAGCCTCATAATAGAGCCCTTGCCGAATTGGCGTTCTATCTGGGTTATAGCGGTTTCTACCGCCTTGTTCTTGTCCTCCAATGTGTTGTTCATGATATCCTCCTGTGAAAAAGCATAAGTCAATAGTTGCCCTGTTTTGGCATTATGTTTTAGTAAAAGAGATGATTTTTTTCATCTCTTGCCAATCCGCCTGTAACTGGATCAATGTGATATAAAGTGATATAAATTAATAAAATCAAGAAGTTAATTATTTCACAAGGGAGATCCCATACAAGCGGAGAGTAAAACACCAGGGATAAGATTTCAAGACTTTATATCGGCCTTTTGAGAAAGGCGGTTATAAATATCGGTTATAATAGTTTCAGAAATTTTTGACATCGCAATGCTCATGGCTTCGGCAAGCGCCCGCGGATTTTTTTGTCTGCAAACCGTTTTTGTGCTGTAGGTCTTTTGTAACAGAACACTTTTGTCGCCCGCCTCATTTTTCGCCGTCAAGGTGATGCCGAGGGTAAGGACAGCCCTCCAGGCGTCTTTTCCGTCATCTTCAAAAAATTCATCGACCGTCCCCTCCATCAGGCGGCATGACACAGACTTGCTGCGCGAATCAAATACCGCCGTGAAAAGAGAAGATTGCCTGATGTCCCTTGTCAGACAGCAGGTAACAAGATCGCCCGGGTTTACACGCCACTTGTGATAAGCATAGGCATCTCTTTTATAGGCTTTGTCCCTGAATATAATTTGAGTCGAATCATATAACGGAGCCGCCTTGAAACGTTCAATGCGTATGGTCACAGGCAAAGGTGATAAGCCCTTGATATTCGGAGACTCGTATTCCAGAGTATAGTAATTTGTTTTTTTCCCCGATTCTTTCAGGTTAAGGCAGCCTGCGGGCAGCAGAAAAAAAAAGATAGACAAAAAAAATAATATTCCGATTGTTTTGGCATGATTCATAATGGAGCCTCCATCTGCTTAAGGTCACATATTAAGGTTCAGGCTCAACAGGTCTGGCCGGAGGCGGCCCTCCAAAGAAAAGCCGTGACGGCTGGTCCGCGATATGCTCAATCAACCGATTAAGATTGTTGCCCGTATTGTTGACATTGTCGAGCAGTTCAATGAGACGGCGATCCAGATCATCTGTTTTGGCGCCGGTATTTTTTATAAGATCGATGCCCTTTTCAAGAAGGCGGTTTAAATTTTTAACAGAAGAGTTTAAATCGTCTGTTATTGTATCAACATTGTCTTTGTTTGATGCGATAATCCTGTCGATACGGCCGATAGTCCGGTTCAGGCCGGATACGGTTGTGTCGGCATTTTCGACTAATCTGTTTAAAGATATGCCTGTCGATTCAACGGAATCGATGATTGTATCCGTTTTGCCGTTGTTAAGGATTTTTTCTATTTTTAGAACAGATGACTTAAGAGCGGATGATATCCCCTTAATATCGATCGATTTTATATGATTTACGACATCGTTCATGTTCTCCATTAACCGTTTGATTTCAGACGGTTTTGTGGCAACACAGGGATATTTTGCGGCAAAGGTTATTTTCGGCGAGAAATTCTGTTCACCGTCGGTTTTCCGCTCCAGTTCAATAAACATGATCCCTGTAATTCCAACCGATTTTAGCTGTGCCACCATGTCCTTTTCAAGTTTCAAATCTGTTTCTATTGTCAGAACAACTTCAATCAGGTTTCTGTCAGGCGCAACGCCTATGCTTTCAACTCTTCCGATGGATACCCCCCTGTATTTTACAGGCGAATCCTTGTTTAGCCCC
The DNA here is from genome assembly GCA_030596405.1 of Deltaproteobacteria bacterium. Taxonomy (GTDB): domain Bacteria; phylum Desulfobacterota; class Desulfobacteria; order Desulfobacterales; family JAUVKB01; genus JAUVKB01. Next base: position 2,507 of record JAUVKB010000107.1, on the reverse strand, counting down.
TGAACCGATTCGTCAAAATAAGCAACATAATTTTGTCCGCTTTCAAGGTAGTGAGACTTTCCGATCCATATGACCGTGGCCGCGGCAAGCGAAAATCCGATCATTACAAATAAACCGACTGCAAATTTTGTCTTAATAGCTGCCATGATTTTTACGTCCTGTTGTCTGTCTGTTAACCGGCGTCTGTCTGTTAAACTGTTGTCTGTCTGTTAAAAAACTGCCTGACAAACATGTTTTCGCTGTTATCCTTCAGAAAGACGGGATTTCCCTGGGCGATTATCCCTTTTACGCCTTTGTCGAGCATAATGACCCGCTGCGCAACCTTGAAAATGCTTTCGAGTTCATGGGTTACAACAACCATTGTTGCCCCGACGCTTTTATTTATCAGCAGGATCAGTTCGTCGATCTCCGCTGCGGTAACAGGATCAAGCCCTGCAGTCGGTTCATCGAGAAAGAGGATTTTGGGATTAAGGGACATGGCTCTGGCAAGGCCCGCTCTTTTTTTCATCCCGCCGCTGATTTCAGAAGGAAGATGGTTTTCATACCCGTTAAGGTTGACCATGCATAATTTCATTCTTACAAGATTTTTTACGGCGTTTTTAGGAAGACCGGAGTAGGTTTCAATGGGAAGGGCGATATTTTCGGCGATTGTCATGGAACCGAACAGGGCGCTGCTTTGAAAAAGAATGCCGATTTTTTTCAGGACACTGGAAAATGTTGTGTCGTTGCATTTTGTGATGTCATCGCCGTCAATAGATACACTGCCTGAAAGCGGTCTGTCTAATCCTGCCATGTGTCTGAGCAGCGTGGACTTGCCGCATCCGCTGCCCCCCAGGACAACAAGGATCTCTCCTTTAAAAACATCAAAATTTATATCATTGAGGATAAGATCGTCACCATATCCCGCAGCCAGACGTCTTACCTTGATAATGGCTTCTTTTTCCATTATAAACTTTCTTGAATTTGTAAGTTTACGTGCAAAAACACCTTGCTATCTATTATAAATAGATTCACAGTCGAGTGCAACACATCAATATTATTATTTTTGCGCTAACCCTGATCAGCCTGAGCAGATCAAGCCGCTATGACGCGCGATTATTGTTTTTGTGTTTTCAAATGTCCTTTAATATTGATTTGACATCGGCGATATAGACTGATAATGTCTAGTTAGGCTAGCCCGGTTTTCATGGGCCTTTAGCAGCACGGGAATAACGTTATTGCTGCTCTCGAAGTAAAACATTACGTCTTCGGGCTGAAATGTCTTGTTCCTGCACCGCTGAAAACTCGTGAGAAATCCGGGATAAACATATCGGGAGGCGATATTATGACAGGGAATAAATGGCAGCTCCAGGATGCCAAAAATAAATTCAGCAATCTTGTTGAAAGGGCTCAACATGACGGGCCTCAAATTGTTACCAAACACGGAAGAGAGGCTGTTGTCGTGCTTGGATTTGATGAATACCGGAAAATAACAAGGCCGAAAATGGATTTGGTCATGTTCCTGAGGAATTCTCCTCTTGCAGGGACTGATTTGGAAATCACAAGAGATAACGATTTTCCAAGGGATGTTGCATTATTCAACCCCTGGAGTAAATAGAACAATGACTTCCCTGGTTCTTCTGGAAAAAAGCGAAGGTATCGCCACTCTGACCCTTAACCGTCCCGGGGTGATGAATGCCCTTTCCCTGCAGTTGATGAATGCTGTTGCCGATGCATTTGAAGATCTTGCGGCCGACTCTGAAACCGGGGTGGTTATTTTAACCGGGGCCGGCCGCGCTTTTTGCGCGGGCCTTGACCTTAAGGAACTGGGGACTAAAAACCCCGCCCTTGACGATGACTCCGGCCTTTCCCAGGTAACCGCGGCTATTTTCCGGAAAATATACGGATTTGACCGTCCCATTATCGGGGCGATAAACGGGCCTGCCGTTGCAGGCGGGTTCGAACTTGCCTTGATGTGCGACATTCTTTATGCTTCGACTCAGGCGCGTTTTGCCGATACTCATGCGCGTGTCGGATTTATTCCGGGCGGCGGTCTGAGCCAGATTTTACCGCGGATCATCGGGCCCGGCCGGGCAAAGGAAATATCTTTTACAGGCAACTACCTGTCGGCCGAACAGGCCGAAAAATGGGGCCTGGTCAACCGCGTATTGCCGCCGGACGAACTGATGCCTGCATGCAGGGCGCTGGCCAAAGACATTCTGTCGTGCGTGCCGGAAGTAATTAAAGGGTATAAAAGGTTGATCGATCAGGGCTTGAACACAACGCTTGCACAGGGGCTTTGTATGGAAACGGATGCCTTCCTGGAACACGCGCGGCAGGTTTCAGCCGAATCGATAGCCGGGCGCCGGCAGGCTGTCATAAAGCGGGGGCGCAGCCGGAAAGACCATAAATAATTCAGGTTGGTACTAAATGTTGATGCTGAAATTGATGCAAAGGGGCAAAAACCCTGCGCCTTAGATTTATTACCAGTAACTTCGAGCTATAGCAAAAGCCGAGTCAAAGAGGAT
>JAUVKB010000158.1 GCA_030596405.1 Deltaproteobacteria bacterium | reverse complement strand
CACAGGCCAGAACTTCGCATACCAATGCGTTAAACGACTACAACGTTGCAACGGCAAGCCTTTACCGCGCCATGGGAATGGAATAATTTAACATCTTTCCAAGCGCCGGGTTTTGTATTATGCCGTCAAATGCTCTTTTATGATTTTTTAATTCTTCCAGATTCTTAAAATCAAAACTTAAAGTATAGGTCGTCCCTTCAAAATTTGCAGGCGGAACCAGTTTGACCCGGTTTCGAAGCTTCAACCCGGAAAGATTTTGTTTAAATGCCCTTTCAGCTTCCGTTATAGCGGGAAAACGCCTTTTCCTTAAAAAAGCCCTGAGCTTTGCGGTCTTTTGGGTTCGATCAAGCTCATCATTGTTTAATATCTCCTGCAAACCATCATCGCTGATCACATCCTGGGCTGAAATATTTTCCCTTGCGGCAATCTCTTTAACAAAAGTAATTACCTCCCTTTGCTTTCCCAGGCTCAGTTTTAAATCACAAAACAGGTTTGCCAGCGCAACACAGGTTTGTTCGGGCAGCCTGCCAAGCTCTATGGCGGCGACAAGAGAGACAGCGCCTTTGAGTATTCCATTTTGAACCGGCCAGGGCAAAAGGCAAAGGCCGGTTATCTTGCTGATAATGCCAGGATTTTCAGGCAGGCCAAGATTCGATGCCTCTTTTGCAAGCGCAAATTTTTCGCCGTTATGAAAAAATCCGGAAAGCAGGTGCAGCGATCTTGACGTTTCAATCAGGTTAAGCTGTCTTTGAAAAGTATTATCTGCTATCGCCAGCTTTGCGCAATCTATTTTTTTTGGTGTCAGGATCAAGTATCCTTGCGGCGATATCCGACATGCCGAGCCTTTTGCAGGCCGCAATCCTCCTGAAACCGCATACAATAATTAAGTTTTCATTTTTTTTTATTAAATACGGAGAATTTAACACCCCCAAATCGTTTATGGAAACGACAAGATCGTCTGTTTCCGCTTTTGTTGTGATCCGGCAGGCATCGTCTTTTAAATCTATACAACGCAGCTTTACGGTCTTTTTTTTAAAATTCATGCTCTTTAAAATTCGGGCTCTTTAAAATTCGTACTTTCGGCCGGTTAAAAGATTCAGCGCGGTCAAATATTTTCTGCGTGTATTTTTGATCACGTCCTCCGGAAGAGAAGGCGCCGGAGGTTTTTTGTCCCATTTTATGGATATCAGATATTCTCTGACATACTGCTTGTCAAAACTCTTTTGCGATCTTCCGGGCATATAGTCTTCTTTGGGCCAGAATCTTGATGAATCAGGGGTTAAAACCTCATCAATAAGAATAATATCGTCTCCTGCAAGGCCGAATTCAAACTTTGTGTCCGCGATTATTATCCCCTGCTTATCGGCAAGCTGCGACCCTTTTTTGTAAATTTCAAGGCTCAGCGATTTTATCCTGTCCGCAAGGGGTTTTCCTATTCTATTCACGGTTTCCGCAAAATCTATATTTATATCATGGCTTCCGATCTCTTCTTTTGTTGAAGGCGTAAAAAGAGGCTCTGCAAGCTTTGCAGACTCCTTTAAACCTTCAGGCAGTTTTATGCCGCAGACGCTCCCGGATTCTTTGTAATCATTCCACCCTGAGCCTGATATATATCCTCTTACAACGCACTCGATCGGAATCGTCTCCGCCTTTTTTACCAGCATGCTCCTTTGATCAAGTATTTTTGCATACGGCTTGCAAACATCCGGATACTCATCCACGTTGCTCGAAATAACGTGATTGGGGACAAGAGGTTTCATAATTTCAAACCAGAACAGGGAAATCAGGTTCAAGATTTTCCCCTTATCAGGAATCGGATCAGGCATAATCACGTCAAATGCGGAAATACGGTCGGTCGCCACCATTAAATAAGCGTCGCCAAGATCGTAAATATCCCTGACCTTGCCCCTTTTTACTAAATTTAATTCCGAAAAATCGGTTTCAACTATACTTTTAGCTGCAGAACATTCCATATCTTCTCCTTTGTAAATTTTTTATCAACAAATTTTTAACACGTAAAGGATGGAAGGTAAATATGTATTTATTTATAAAAAGCGATAAACACCGTTAATAAGGCAACATAACTTGTTGACATATTGTCTGTTTACCTTATAAAATTTAATAAATTAACAGACAAAGTAATTCAGGCAAAAACAATTCATATAAAAACAATGAATAACAATAATATTATCATACAGGTAAACCGGCTCGGAAAAGTCTATAACGGCAGGGACGGAAAAATAGAAGCTTTAAGCGGGCTGTCTCTTGAGGTTGAAAAAGGAGAAATAGTCGGCCTTCTTGGCCCGAACGGAGCAGGCAAAACCACGGCGGTTAAATTAATTATGGGATTTCTTTCTCCAACCAGCGGAGAAATTATTTTTCAGGGCAACAGACTGAAACCAGCAAACCCCAGAAAAAAAATCGGCTATCTTCCTGAAAGTTTCCGGCCCAACCCGAATCTGACTGTTTACGAATACATCAAATTCCAGTACGATCTTTCGTCGGACAGAAAAAGCAACATCCGCAAAGACAAGATTATGAGCACACTTGAACTGGTTGGAATGGATAAATTCCATAAGCGGAGGATCTGTGACCTTTCCAAGGGTATGGGCCAGAGGGTGGGGCTTGCCCAGGCTTTTATCGGAGATCCGGATTTTTTAATTCTTGATGAACCGACTTCAGGATTAGATCCGATCGGCAAGGGCGAGGTCATTGAATCTCTGCTGGAAATAAAAGAGAAAGGGAAAACAATATTTTTCTGCTCCCATATATTGTCCGAGGTGGAGCGGCTTTGCAGCAGGATCGGAATTTTAGTGGAAGGGAGCTTAGAATTCATCGGTTCCGTTGATGAATTCTATAAAAAATGGGGAGTAAAAAACCTCGATGACGGGTTCAAGCAGGAGGTTCAGTGCAAAATATCCAAAGCATCCAAAATATCCAAAGCATCTTGAGTATCGCCAAAATTACCTTAAAAGAAAGCATCCGGGATAAAATTTTTATCGGCCTGTTGATTTTTTTACTCTTCTTCTTTTTTTTCTGCGTCTATATCAGCACCCTTTCCCTTGGCACGGCGGCCCGCTTCATCGAAAACACAGGAATGCTGGGAATATCGCTGGTAAATTTAATGGTGGTTATCCTTTTCGGCCTGTTTTCCATATACAGGGAAAAGGAGAGGAACGAACTCTATGTCCTGCTTAACCGTGTTCCGCGCTATGCGTATCTTTTGGGCAGGTTTCTGGGAACCGGATATATTCTTGTAATTTTCAGTCTCCTTTCAGGCGCGGGGATCTTTATCCTGACCTGGATATTCGGCCAAAAAGCGGCCCCTGAACTTTTCTGGGCGGCATACTGGGCGATCCTGGAATTCACGCTCCTTACAAGCATCGGGTTTCTCTTTTATTCCATGTCGATGAGCTTTACGCTGAACTCGATCATGCTCATCTCCGTTTTCATCGCGGGGCACTCTTTAAACGAAGCGATTCAAAGTTTCGTAGCCCTGGGGCGGTACGGAAGCAAACTCCATCTTTTATCAATAAAAGTCATATCGTATATCTTTCCCAACTTTGACGTGTTTGATTTCCGTCTTGCCATAGTGCATTCCGAAACTATTCCCGCCGGACAGGTTTTTCTGGCGACCTGTTACTGGCTTTTCTATCTGACAGCCGTCATAGCGCTCAGTTCGGCCATTATGAACCGAAAGGATATATAAAGATCCGTTTTTTTGCCGTGCAGTACAATAATAAAGCAAAGACACTTATACTGGCCCTGTTAAGTTTTTTGGCGGCCGTGTCAATAAACTTTCTGGAAAAAAAAATCTATCCTTTAAGGCTGGAAGAAGAAGTAAAGATGGTGCCCCAAAAAGAGATAGTAAACTTTCTGTGTCTGGACCACCGCGGGTTTGCCGCAGATCTTTTTTTCATCAAGGTTAATCTTCACTCCGGCAGCCTTATGTGGAAACCGTTAAAATTTCAGTTTGACAGCAAATGGTCCTACGCGACAATGGCTCTTATAACCGATCTGGATCCAAAATATTATACCGCCTATCTTTTTTCGGCAATGGGATTGATCCATAACTTTGACGATGTCTATCTTGTCCGGCCTATCCTTGAAAAAGGGATGAAAATCTTTCCTCAAAGCTGGGAACTGCCCTTCTGGCTGGGATACGATTTTTACATCTACCAGGAAGATTACAAGACGGCCGGCAAATATTTATGGCTCGCATCGCAAAAACAGGGCGCCCCCAAAACTTACCTGTCGTTGTTTTTATCTGTGTTTCGAAAGGGGGGGTCCTATGAAAAAGCGCTCTGGACTCTTCAGGCCATAATGGACAAAACCGAAGACGAAAGGTTGAAAAAAATTTACGGCAAAAAATTTGCCCAGCTTCAAAACCTTGCCTTTCTACAAAACAGCGTTAAAAAATACAGAGAAAAGAACGGACACTTTCCCGCCGGTTTAAACGCGCTGGTAAAAGAAAAAATTATCAAAAAAATGCCCGAAGATCCGATGGGGATGCATTACAGGTGGGATAAAGAAAAAAAACGCGTGGTCGTAAGATAGACAATAAAACAGGGGGATAAAAAAATGGACTATAAAGAATTTTTTGGATTAAAAGACGTCCCGTTTCGTCTTACCCCTGATCCGGAGTATTTTTTCCCAAGCGACGTTCACAAGGAAGCCCTCCAGACCTTATTGTACAGCATCAGGGCAGGAGAAGGATTTGTCCAGATCACAGGAGAACCCGGCGCCGGGAAAACATTGATATTGCGAACAATCCTGCGGCAGTTAGGCGATGAAGTAAAGACGGCGCTTATTCTCAATCCAAGGCTTTCTCCCGAAGACCTTCTTGTGGTGATTCTTGAAGATTTAGGTTTTGATTCTTATCAAATAAAAGAAAAAACCAAGGAAGAACTTTTGCGGTTTTTCCGGGAAACCTTGCTGGAGCTGGCGCAAAAAAACGTAAAAATAGTGGTTATTATAGATGAGGCCCAGAATCTGCCCAACGATACATTAGAAGAACTGCGGCTCCTCTCCAACCTGGAAACGGAAAAAGAAAAACTGCTT
>JAUVKB010000227.1 GCA_030596405.1 Deltaproteobacteria bacterium | reverse complement strand
GGAATAAGGCCCTGGGCATTTTTGATCTCCTGCCTGTGTTCTTCAATGCCAAGACCTAAAAAACAGAAAAGCCTTTCAAGATATTCCGGCTCCTGTTCATCAATTATCTTTACGAACTGCCGGTATTTGCTCCAGCACCGGTAAAAGAGCCGGTAAAAGGGAGCATTGACAATATCAATAAAATCGCGTGTGACCGATACGTCATCGGACACTTCGTCCATTAAATCTTCTGTATAGAAAGTCGGCAAAGGAGATGAAACACCATAAAGACCAAGAAAGGTAACTGTAAGCAAATATAAGGGGTTTTCTCCGGAAATTTCTTCTATGGAATCAATATCGGTATTGGGAAAATCAAGGGACAATTTAGGCCTCACCCTGATTGATCGGCCAATATCGCTGTCTTCCTGCCTGTTATCCTGCCCGAACCCCTGATGGTCTTTGCGGATTATATAATGAAGCAACCGCTCTGCCTGAATAAAAGAAAATCGGTTGCCGTTTTTTAAGAGTTCTTCTTTTATGTCAGAGGTCTGTCGCCAATCCTGGGTGGCCATGAATATATCTCCCCTGTTATGCTTTCTTCAACAGAAAATTGAGTAAAACAATTCATGCTGCTATATAGCCCTAAAAAATAATCCATGACAGATGCAAAAAGAAACATATCTCCGGTAGATGCAAAATTATCCTTTCGAAGCTTAAGGCGAATTTCCTGGCCCCGCATCATGTATCCTGATATCAGCCGATCAACAGGCATAACCTGAATGTCCTGGATTCCTTCAATACGTTTTGTGTTGGCGGCGACCTTCGCCCTGCTCTGTCCTTCCGGGAAAATATAAAGACGCAGCAGCTCTTTTATATTATCAGCGCGTGCGAGGGATAAATAATTTAACGAGAGATGAGATAAAAATTTCCAGAGCATATTGCCCCCGATGGGGGGCTGGACAGGGGCTGTAGGCGGAAGAATATTTTTGAATTCCATCAGCTCCGGCGAAGTTTGAGTGGGCCGGGAAATGTCACCAAGCTGCAAATTTTCCGGAAGAGAAGCATTTGTGCATGTAAGAGAGATTGACAGGGTCTCGGAAACAGAAAGCTCGGCTGAAGGAGGATATGTCAAACTCAAATAAACATCCGATGATTGATCAACAAGAGATTTTTTTCTGGCAATATTATAAATCGGAACGTCGGCTTCCTGCCGGCCAAAAAATGCAAAGGACGCATACTCACGATGTTCAACAGAGCCCTGCACGATTCCGGTTACCCTGTCAACGGAATATACCTGATAGTGGCTATTAATGTCGGCCGTCGGCCTTACCCTATATTCAGTCTGCTTATGATTAACCATGATGGGATCTGCTGCATGCTGAAAAACATTGACAGCAGGAGAAACAAAAAGAACAAAGCTTTCCGGCTTTATCTCCGGCATGGCAATTTTAATATTTTCAAGTTCAAAAATAATCTCAAAGTCCGAACCTTCACCCCTGTCATGCCATTTATCAAGGCCGGTCAGATCAAAAAAGAGAAATTTTTCCGGCAACATGAAATATTCCTGCAAAAATCGATAGCCCGGAAAGGACCGGCCGGGATAGGGGAAAAGAGTCTCTTTTAAAGAAAAACCTGCCGGCACAAGAGCATTAGAAGGGAATTGAAAAGCGTTTCCCCCTTCTGCAGACTTGATGATGATTTTTTTCAGACAGCGATTAAGCAGGAAATAGAGATTTGCCGCTTCAGAATAATCCCCGCCAAGAAAAAAACGCAAACTTTGAGGCTTCCAGTCTGACAGGGCCATGCCGGTCAGACTGAGAGAGAGACGGATACGAGCCTGCTTTCCGGGACTTTCCAGGGCTTTGGCATTCACAAGAGTTAATGGATGCACTTCTAAAGGGAAACAGGTTTTAAAAATACATGATGTATCCTCAACCGGGATTGAGGCGATCTCAGCTCCTGAAGAAACAGTGATTGTTTCTTTAAGACCCGGTTTTGGTGTAAATGAAATAATTGTGGCAGAGGGAACCGGACACATATAATGGGGAAAGATAAGCTGGATCAAACTATGGATAATTTCCGGAAATTCATCGTCCAGCTTCTGGCGAAGCATTCCTGACAGAAATGCCACCCCTTCTATGAGCCTTTCCACATCAGGGTCAGGAGTCTTTCCGCTGAGCATGGGAGCCAGCGCAGGATGAGCCTTTGAAAACTCCTTGCCCAGCTCCTTTAAATTTAATAGTTCCTGTTGATAGTAGCGGTTAAACATAAGAACACAGTTCAAAGTTTGAACATAACGCACCTTCGGTGCGGACTTTTATCGTCAAGCATAAATCAAGAAAAAAATTGTCCACTTTGTGGGAGCGGCTTTCTAGCCGCGGTCGTCGTCGTGGCTGGAAAGCCACTCCCACTTGACAACCTCTTGATAAAATTGATTAAAAAAAGGAAATTCCTATACTATCGAGTTAAAAGTATGTAGGGCAAAGCTTTAGCTTTGCGAACGCAGGGCTGAAGCCCTGCCCTACGATGGTTCTGATTACGCAGGGCTGAAGCCCTGCCCTACTCCTTGACATTTATCATTCCTCCGGCATTGACTACGGTTTCAAAGGAAACCGGATCATTTTTTCCGGAAGCCAGTTTCGCATCTATCTCAAAACGCAGCGACAGTATCTCGTCCTCCTGGGTGACAAAACTTGCGCGAACCTTTGTCAGCCTGGGTTCATATTTCTCGATAACATGTTTAATTATGTGCTCTACTTCATGGGTTGAACCGGTGGAAAATGCGCCGGGCAAATCCGTAAAATCAGGGACACCGTAATCATCGGCAATAGGAACACTGCCCTGCTTTGTATTTAAGACCCGCTGCAAATGCTTTAATATTGAATTGATCTGCCTGGCCGGGTCATGTCCTTCCCGCCGGTCGGGATCTTTCTCCAACATATAGATCCGCTCTAAGAGTCTTTCGTCACGCATATTTCCTGTTCCTGCAAAACTTCAACGCAAGGGCGCAAAGAACGCAAAGTTTTAAATCCCTTTGTTCACAAGCTGAAACTTATGAACTCAAGTTTCGCACCCTTGATTTCTATCAATGTCAAGACGGTAAGGGCTGAAAATAACATTTTTACAGCGAAATTAT
>JAUVKB010000036.1 GCA_030596405.1 Deltaproteobacteria bacterium | reverse complement strand
TAACAAACGCAAAAATATTTATACCCATAGTTTTTAATCAGATAATTTGATGAGAACCGTTATATAATAAAAAAATGGTTTCCCATAATAGTGGTTTAAGATATAATAATGGTTTAAGATTATGATGCACAATAAAAAATATAATGGAAAATATCACATATTTTATATAAATGTAAATACTACATTTATAAAATTTATTGAAGATTTTTATTAAGAGACCATATCATACCATATTGTACAATAAGGATGAGAAAAAATGATAAAGAGCATGACCGCATTTGCAGCAGTGGAAAAGAGAAAAGAAAAAGTTGAAATTTCAATAGAAATCCGTTCGTACAACAGCAAATACCTTGATATTGCCTTGCGCATCTCGCATGGGCTGCGTCCCGTGGAAGACAAGATAAAAGCCCTCGTGTCCAAAAGGATTTTGCGGGGTCGTGTCGAGATTGCGGTGCAGTTGAAAAACGGTTCCGATGAAACGAGCGCATTTGAGGTCGATACGGCAAAAGCAAGGTCTTACCATGACGCCCTTGTCCTGTTAAAGGATATGTTCGGTATTCGCACCGAAATATCAACAGATCTTCTTGTCGGGGCTGGTAATATTATAAAACCTTGCGAGACCGATCTTGACATGGAAGACTGCTGGCCGATCATAAAAGAGTGCCTGAGCCAGGCCATAGATGGTCTTGATGCCATGCGGAAAACAGAAGGAGATAATATCGCTCACGATTTTGAACTGCGGCTTGATTTTATTGAAAAATCCGTTGATCAAATAAAAGAGGAGTCAGGAAATCTTATATTTTATTATCAGGAGCGCTTAAAGAATCGTATATCTGCTTTAACCAAAAACGTATTGGAGATAGACCCCGGACGTATTGCGCAGGAAGCGGCTTTTTTAGCAGACAAGAGTGATATATCAGAAGAGATTGTCAGGGTCGGAAGCCACATTAAACAGTTTCGTTCTATTATGTATTCAGCGGAACCCGCAGGGCGGAAACTTAATTTTTTGTTGCAGGAGCTTAACAGGGAATTTAACACCATCGGTTCCAAGGCGGGTAACGCAGGCGTATCCCATATGGTAGTTGATGTTAAATCCGAGCTTGAAAAAATAAGAGAACAGGTTCAGAATGTGGAATAAATAATTATAGCAGATGGAGGGAAAAACAGTGGAACGGATAATTTACAGGACGGAAAAACGGATCGGATATCTTACACTTAACCGGCCGGATAAATACAACGCTGTCGATGAACAGATGGTGATCGAATTATCCGAGTTCTGGCGGGAGCGCCGGTACGATGATAGTGTGAGCGTTATCGTGCTTGACGGGGGAAAGGCAAAGGGGTTTTGTGCGGGGCTGGACATGAAGACCTTTGGCCCGGAGATTTTTAATATGGATGCTGTGGATGCTTACAACGCACAGGTAAAAATGTCCCGGGTGATGCTGGATATGCGCCGGGCGCCGCAGCCGATAATTTGTTGTGTCAACGGCGCCGCAGCCGGGATCGGTTTTTCTTTGGCTATGGCTTCCGACGTTCGCATTTTAGCTGAAGATGCCCGTTTTAGCGCGGCATATATCAATATCGGAGTAGGCGGGGCTGATATGGCCTCCAGTTATTTTTTGCCGAGGCTTATCGGTTCCGGGCGGGCCAATGAATTTTTGCTTACGGGAAACTGGATGGATGCGGACCAGGCAATGAACCTGGGGTTTGCAAGCCGTCTGGTGTCAAAAGACCGGCTGCTCGAAACCGCAAGGGAAATTGCCGAGACTATGGTTGAAAAAAATCCGCTGGGGTTGCGGATGACCAAAGAGGCTATTAATATAAATATTGATGCCGGAGGCCTGGAAGCCTGCCTGCAAATGGAAGATCGCAATCAGATTATGCTCATATTGGCAAAAAAGAAGGGCTGATCCGTGATACTTTTGGGGCTTAATGCAAAAACGTGTATATTTTCTTGACATAAAAAAGTTTTGGATAAAAAATAGAAAATTTATTTTCACAAAAAATAATCAATCAAAAAAACAGAGGTTTTAATGGACTACAAAAAGACGCTTAACCTTCCATCTACCAAATTTCCCATGAAAGCAAATCTGTCCAAACGTGAGCCCGAACAGTTAAAGGAATGGGAGGAGAGCCGTTTATACGATAATATCAGGGAAGCTTCAAAAGACCGGGAACTTTTTATTCTGCACGACGGCCCTCCATATGCAAACGGTCATATCCATATCGGCACGGCTTTAAACAAGATTTTAAAGGACATTATTATCCGGTCACGGCAGATGTCCGGTTTAAATGCCGTATATGTGCCGGGCTGGGATTGTCACGGTCTTCCGATCGAGCATAATGTCGACAAAGAACTGGGGGCCAGGAAAAAGGATATTTCCCAGGCCGAAATACGCAGGTTGTGCCGGTCATATGCTGAAAAGTTTATCGACATTCAACGTGAGGAGTTCAAAAGACTCGGCGTTATGGGCGAGTGGGAAAATCCTTATTTAACGATGAATTATAAATATGAAGCAACCATTGCTAAAGAATGCGGTAAATTTGCGTTGGAAGGGAGCCTTTTCAGGAGCAAAAAACCTATATACTGGTGTTGCAGGTGCAAAACCGCCCTTGCTGAAGCGGAGATAGAATATGGTGATGAGTCATCGCCGTCGGTTTATGTTAAATTTCCTTTAGAAGATGATCTTAGTAAAAAAATTCCGGTTCTTTCAGGCAAGAAAGTTTCTGTTGTCATCTGGACGACAACGCCGTGGACTATCCCTGCAAATCTTGCGGTATGCCTTCATCCTGATTTTAAATATGCTGCCGTTGATACGGGCAATGGAGAAGTGTTTATTCTGGCAAAAGATCTTGTTGAAACATGCATGAAGACTTTTGATCATCCTAATTTTACCATACTTGCGGATATAAAGGCACAAGATCTTGAACGCAAACAATGCATGCATCCTCTTTACGATCGAAAATCTCTTATTATTCTGGGCGGTCATGTTACCCTGGAGGCGGGCACGGGTTGTGTTCATACAGCTCCGGGCCACGGGGCGGAAGATTATGAAGTCGGGCTTTTGTATGGCCTGGATACTTATTCGCCTGTAAATGACACGGGTTGTTTTACCGGCGATGTCGATTTTTTTGAGGGCAAGTTTGTTTTTGACGCCGACAAGGATATTGTCGCAAAATTAAAAGATACCGGCGCTCTTGTTTATGAAGAAAAAATAAAACATTCTTATCCTCATTGCTGGCGATGCAAAAAACCGGTTATTTTCCGGGCAACGCCTCAGTGGTTTATTTCAATGGACAAAACAGGTCTTAGAAAAAAATCGCTGGATGAAATCAACAGGGTGGAGTGGATACCAAAATGGGGTAGAGACCGGATTTACACTATGATCGAAAACCGCCCGGACTGGTGCGTTTCCAGACAACGCGCCTGGGGTGTCCCGATAACGGTCTTTTATTGTGAAAAATGCGGGGCCGTCCATATTAACCAGGAAATAATAGATCATGTTTATTCTCTTTTCGAAAAGCACGGCGCGGACATCTGGTTTGAAAGAGAAGTGAAAGATCTTCTTCCGGAAAATACAGTATGTCAAAAATGTGGAAATAAAACGTTTACAAAGGAAAACGACATATTGGATGTCTGGTTTGATTCCGGCGTTAGTCATGCCGCGGTACTTGAGCAGCGCTTAAATTTAAAATGGCCTGCTGATCTTTATCTGGAAGGGAGCGACCAGCACAGGGGATGGTTTCACAGCTCGCTTTTAACCGCAGTCGGCACAAGGGGCCGCGCTCCATACAAGTCCGTATTGACCCATGGATTTGTCGTAGATGCTAATGGGAAAAAGATGTCAAAGTCTATCGGCAACATCATCGCCCCAAAGAAAGTTATAGACAGATATGGGGCCGAGATTTTACGTCTTTGGGTGGCTGCATCAGATTACAGGGATGACATCCGCATTTCCGACAAGATTTTAAAGCAGTTGACCGATACATATCGCAGGATAAGAAATACATGCAGATTTATAATGGGCAACCTGTATGATTTTGAGCCTTTAAAAGATTCCGTTCCATATGAAGCCATGCAGGAGATTGACAGGTTTGCCCTGCACAAACTTCAATTGTTGATAGAAAAGACGAATAAAGCCTATAACGACTTTGAATTTCATGTTATCTACCATGCGCTTTATAATTACTGCACCGTCGATCTTTCAGCGTTTTATCTGGATATTTTAAAAGACAGGCTTTACACTTCTCCCGCAAAGTCAGAAGCAAGAAGAAGCGCTCAAACCGTAATGTATATCCTGCTCGATGCAGTAGTGCGATTGATGGCGCCGATTCTTTCCTTTACCGCCGAAGAGATCCGGCGGTTTATGCCTGAAAGAAAAGAAAAGAGCATACATCTGTCATCCCTGCCGACGGCAAGGGATGTCTGGAAAGATGAAAGTCTTGCGGGCAGATGGGAACGTATACTTGAAGTTAGAGGAGAGGTAACAAAGGCGATCGAAGTGGCGAGAAACAAAAAGCTCGTCGGGCATTCTCTTGATGCCGCCGTAACTATTTCCGTTAAAAAGGATCTTTACGATCTGATCTGTCCGTATGAGGATGAATTGCGGTCCGTTTTTATTGTTTCCGGTGCTTCTATAGTTAAAGAAGAAAAATTTGCAGACGCATATGCAAGCGACGATGTAGAAGGGTTATCGATTATGGTCGAACCGGCGGCAGGTGATAAATGTGAACGGTGCTGGATACATGATGTTTCAGTCGGAACAGATTCAGAGCAACCGACCATCTGCAATCGTTGCAAGGATGCGCTTAAATTTCAGGCGGAACCTAAATAGTCCAATGGTTTCATCAGTTAAAGCCAAATATATAAAACTTGTCTGTATCGCCGGCCTGATAGTGATAATTGATCAAATTACAAAGGCGGTTATCATAAACAGGTTCTTACTTTATGAGTCTGTTTCTGTGATACCCGGATTTTTCAGTATTACATATATTCAAAATCCGGGCGGAGCCTTTGGATTTCTGTCAGACGGCGGTACGGTTTTACGTCATATAATTTTTATCGGCTTCTCTTTTTTTGCAATATGTTTACTTTTCTATTTTTATAAAACCACGCCTGCAACGCTGCCCATCCTTTCTGCAGGGTTTGCGCTTATTTTAGGAGGCGCCGCAGGCAATCTGATCGATAGAATCCGTTTTGGAAAAGTAGTCGATTTTCTTGATTTTTACATAGGCCGGCTCCACTGGCCCGCATTTAACATAGCAGACAGCGCTGTTTCGGTCGGAATGGTCATTTTTCTGTATCATATTCTTTTTAAACATATACCGGAGTAAATTTATTTAAATGTATCCCGTTCTTTTAAAAATAGGAAAATTTTCCATCCATACTTATGGTTTTTTTGTTGCCCTCGGTTTTCTCACAGCCATTCTATTTGCAAAGCATGAAGCTAAAAGAAAAGGTATGGATTATGAAAAGATTATGGATCTTTGCTTTTATATTCTGCTTGCCGCTATTGTCGGTTCCCGTCTATTGTACATAGCGATAAATTTGGACATGTTCCTTTCGGATCCACTGGAAATTTTTAAAATATGGAACGGGGGGCTTGTTTTTTACGGAGGCTTTATCGCAGCGCTTATTACGTTGATAGTATATTTAAAAAAACAGAAAATGCCTTTGTGGAAAACCGCAGATATTATGGCGCCTGCCCTTGCTCTTGGCCACTGCATAGGAAGGATCGGCTGTTTTTTTGCCGGGTGCTGTTATGGAAAGCCTTGTGATCTCCCATGGGCGGTTACGTTCACCAATCCTGCCACGCTTGCTCCTGTCGGCATACCACTTCACCCTACCCAGCTTTACTCTTCTGCAAGCAATCTGATCATTTTTGGTATGTTATTGCTTTTCCGCCGTTATCAGAAATTTGAAGGTCAGTTGCTTTTGGTATATATATTTCTTTATGGAATTTTTCGTTCGATTATTGAGGCGTTCCGAGGTGATTTCAGAGGCAATATATTTGGTGAAATGTTCTCTCTTTCACAGGTCATCGGATGTACAACGGCAATTGCTGCTCTTGTTGTAATCGTAATTATTAACAGAAGAGCAAGGGCCTGATAATATAGCATATTACATCATTTCCGATAAATTTTTTTAATGTGAGCTGCCTGGGCGGAGCAGGTTTAATGTCTGTAATTTCATATAAGGAACTGAAAAAATATTTAAAAAGCATTGAAAAGGACGGGGGTGAAGAGCAATTTCCTCCTGTCTGCCTGATTTATGGAGAGGAACTGCTTTATAAAACCGCGTTTGACAATTTTTTAAACGCCCTGATTCCGGTTTCGACAAGGAGTTTCAATTACGAGCCGATAGGCGGTGAAAATGAAAAAATTCCTGAAGCGGTTCAACTGGTAAATACATATCCTCTATTGCCCGGCGCCAGGGTAGTTGCCATTTGCGATTCACAGATATTCTATTTAAAACAGGATGAAAAAAAGCTTCTTGAGAAGGCAAAGCAGGGATTTGATGACAATGATCTGAAAAAAGCCTCAAAATATTTATTAAGCCTTTTGGGGCGTTTAAATCTTTCTGTTGATGATGTAGGGTCTGTCGATGATGCAGGGAAAACCGAGAAAAACAGAATATTAAAACTTGATTCAGACAGCGCGGGTGAAGTTAAATGGCTGGATAAAGTTATCGACTACTGCAGGGATAACGGGCTGGGGGCAGTAGCCGCAAAGGATAACTCAAAGGTTTTACAGGAGGCTATTGAAAAAGGATTCCCAAAGGGGAACCACCTGATCATTACTACTGATCTGGTCGATAAAAGGCGGTCTCTTTTTAAAGCTGTTGATAAGCACGGCATGATTGTCGATTGTTCGGTTCCGCAAGGCAGCCGTATGGCGGACAAAAAAGCCCAGGAGGCCGTTCTGAATGAAACCATGGCGATAATCCTTGCTCAAAGTAAAAAAACAATAGCTAAAAGGGCATACCCGGCGCTGTATGAAATGACGGGGTTTGACCTTCGCACATTTTCCAATAATCTTAAGAAACTTATTAATTATGTCGGAGACAGGGATGAGATAACCGTTGATGATGTTGAAACGGTTTTAAAGCGGACGAAAAAAGACCCGATATACGACTTTACAAATGCGATAACGGATAAAAATATTGCAGAAGCGCTTTTTTACATGGATTCTCTTTTGTCAGGCAATGAAATCGGTCATCCGCTTCAGCTTTTAGCCGCAATGGTCAATCAAATGAGAAAACTTTTGCTTATAAAAGGTTTTGTCGAAAGCACAAATGGCCATGTCTGGCATGCGGGCATGCAGTACAACGATTTTACAGCTAAAGTTATGCCCGCCATCCAGAATTATGACAGCGCTTTTTTGAAATTGTTAAAAGACAAGGAAGATATGATTGTAAAAAAACCGGAGAATAAAAAATTAGGGGATAAAAAGCCGGGTGATAAAAAGAAGGGGAAAAAGAAAAAAGGAAAACCGGTTGCAACAGATCTTTTGATTGCTAAAAATGCGAAAAATCCTTATCCTGTTTACCAGTTGTTTAAAAAGTCCGAAAGATTTAAAAAAGATGAACTTTTTTCCGTTTTTGAATGCTTGAGCAAGGCTGATTTGCGGCTCAAAACTACCGGGCAGAATCCAAAGCTGATATTGGAGGAAGCTGTTTTTCAGATATGCGGGACACAGGTGAGTATATGACTCGAGTCGGTGTTGTCGGCGCTACCGGATATGCGGGAGCGGAACTTGTTCGGATACTTTCCGGTCATCCTGATGTGGAGCTGACGATTTTAACTTCCCGGCAGTATGCCGGAATCAGGTTTGATGAAATTTATCCGTCGATGGCAGGCAGTGTCAAATTGACTTGCAGCCGGTTTTCCATAGATGTTCTTTGTGATATGGCCGATATTGTATTTATGGCTCTTCCCCATAAACTGCCCATGGCTTTTGTGCCTGATCTTGTCAGACAGGGAAAGAAAGTCATAGACCTTTCCGCTGATTTCAGGTTCAAGGACGCGTCAATATATGAATCGGTTTATCAACCCCATACGGCAAAAGATTTTATTGAAAGAGCGGTTTACGGCCTTTGTGAAATCTATCACGATAAAATAAAAAATGCCGGCCTGATAGGCAACCCGGGGTGTTATCCAACAAGCGTTCTTCTACCGCTTGTCCCTTTATTGAACAATAATTTTTTAAATATTAATACGATTATTGCAGATTCAAAATCAGGGGCCAGCGGCGCGGGCCGTTCTACTTCGCTGGCAACCCATTTTTGCGAGGTTAATGAATCGGTCAGGGCATACAAGGTGGCGGCGCATCGTCATGGGCCGGAAATAGAAGAAGTGTTAACCCGCGAATCAGGAGAGCCGGTAAAGATTACTTTCGTCCCTCATCTTGTCCCGATGACCCGTGGAATGCAGACAACGATATATGCGGATCTGATAAAAAATGTCGGCCCGGAAGAAATTCTTGACTGCCTGTCTTTATTTTATTCAGATTCTCCTTTTGTCCGCATCCGCAGTAACGACTTTCCTCCCGACACGTCACATGTTCGTGGAACCAACTATTGCGATATCGGATTTAAGATAGACAAACGCAACAATCGTCTGATTTTAATGTCGGCAATCGACAATCTGGTTAAAGGTGCGGCGGGCCAGGCTGTTCAAAACATGAACATAATGCTCGGCCTTGATGAAACAGCGGGCATTTTTAATGTTCCTTTTCCTGTTTAGGCCCATGGACTGCTATTGACTTTTTGGGGTAATAAAAAAAATTTTTTTATAATTTGAAAACCGGTGATATCATGCATCTTAAAGGTAATTTTGAAACCTCGTTTTTTGCCAGTATCATGCAGCTTTTATGCAATGAAAAAAAAACCGGTGTACTGCGAATGACTAGTAAGAAAAGTGAGGTTAAAATATTCTATTATGAAGGGGATATTATAAACGCTGTTGGATCAAAAAAAGAGGGTAGACTGGGCTATCTTTTGAGAAGCGAGGGGATAATATCTGGAAGGCAATTGCAGGACTGTCTGGTTGAAGCAAGGGAAAGTAAGCAAAAGATAGGAGAGGTTTTAGTTGGTAAAGGGTATATTGGACCAGACAAATTAAAGGAGATTGTAGGAAAGCAGGCAAAAGGGATTATATACGATCTTTTTTTGTGGGAAAGTGGCGAATTTGAATATGAAGATGCAGAACTTAATTTAGATGGTGTGATTGCTGCGCCGCTTAATGTCATGACAATTATTATGGAGGCGTCACAACGTATCGACGAGATGTCGATTTTAACAAAACAGATTACAAGTGACAGGTTAATATTTAAAATATCCAAAAATGTCTCCGGGGAAAAAGAGGTCAAATTAGCTGCAAATGAGTGGAGTATCCTTGCATTAATTGATGGTACGCGAACCGTCAGACAATTGATGAAAGTAAGCGGGTATGATAAATTTTCAGTTTATAAGGTATTGAACTCTTTAGTTGCTTACGGATTGATTGAAAAGAGAAAAGATGTTCGGCCTGCAGATCGAAAAGCAAGCGGCGATTATGCCGCTATCATAAGTCTTTATCATGACGTTATATGTGTCATGTTAAAAAACATCAAAATTGAGCTTGAAAAATGGACTTATACTGTAATTGATAAATCCGGGCCACACACGGTTGACCGCTCAAAGCACAGGATTAATTTGCACAGAACCGGGTTTAAAAAATGGATTTTTGCAATAATCGACGGGGCCAGGTCAGTGCTGTTGCTCCGGCAAAAAGAACTTTTGATAAATTATAATCCGGATAGCCCTGTAGCTGAAAATATCGAGGCTGTTTCAGAATCGATAAAACTGTATAAGGATTATGAGCAAGGCCTTGCGTTTTTGATTAATACCTTCGATGAATTTATTATTAATATTTTTAGCACTGTGATAAGCATGTTAAGCGGGTCATCCATGCGTAAGATGTTACAGGAAATCGAACAGGTTTTTCCCGATGCCGAGCAAGACCCTACGGTTTTGTATGGAGAAAACAGTATGATTGATAACCTTGAAAATATCCTGATAAAAGAGGCACAGGAGGTTAAAAAGAGAGAAGAGAGAGGATACAGAACCGGCGAAATTTTTGCAATACTCGAAAATAAGGGTTGATTGATCAAGAGCTGATTGACAGAGTTTGTCGCAATTTTTATTGAAATACAATGCAAAGGTTATGATAAAATATGCTTGACAAATACAATAAAAGACTGTTGATTTATTATATAAACTTATATTTGATTATAATCTGACTTAGACTGTAAAAGAACTTGATTATTGTATCTTTTTGCGGCCAAGGGGTCTCATATGGACGATGCCGGAATTAAAGAATCACAGCAGGACGTTATCGCAGACGGTATTGATTTAAAACCGGTCAGACAAGAGCACAGAGCGGATACCGGCGCTGTGATAAATGAAACCATGTCTGCCGATGACCAGCAGGAAGCATCTGTTCCGGTCACAACATGCGATCAAGATTCAGGAGTGACTGTTAATTGCGTCAACGAAACTGAAGAAGACGTTATGTTTCCCCATGAGGAATCAATAGATCTGACTGTTTTGAAGCTGAACGAGATCAGCAGACAGATGGAGCATCTTGGCCGGGAATTTCAGAGTAAAATAAAATACGATGCCCACAAAGAAAAAATAATCGATGATCTTTATCAGGAACTTCAGGCTTATAAGAGTGATTTTGTTAAAAAGCATACACAGTCGATGTTCATGGATGTGATAAAAATAATCGATGATATAAGAAAACTGGTTAATCATTATAATTCCAAGGAGCTTGCTGAAAACGATCTGCCTAAATTGCTGGCTATTTTAGAAGATATCCCCTCAGATCTGGAAGACCTGTTTTACTTGTACGGAGTGAAACCGTTTACTTGTGACGGGGGTGTTTTTAACCCTGGCCGGCAAAGGGTGATAAAAAAGGTGAAAAGTTTAGAGCGGTCCAAAGACAATACTGTGGCAAAGAGCCTTAGGCCGGGCTATGAATGGGAAGGCAAGGTCATTCGGCCGGAAATGGTGTCTGTATATTCTTACGCAGTATCTACGGATGAAACAAAAATGAGGGGTTCTCATGAGTGAGCAGGTAAAAAAAATTTTTGGCATTGATCTTGGCACAACATATTCGTCTTGTGCGTGCGTGGATGAATACGGCAAGGCTGCTGTTATCCCGAATGCGGAAAACCAGCGCGTAACGCCTTCAGTTGTTTTTTTCGATGGAGAAAATATTGTTGTCGGCGATGTGGCGATGGAAAGCTCCAAACTGTATCCTGATGATGTGGTGAGTTTTGTTAAACGTTCGATGGGAGAGCCGGATTTTGTTTTTGAACATAACTCACAGTTTTATCGCGCTGAAGAAATTTCCAGTTATATTCTTCGAAAAGTGGTGCAGGACGCCGAATACAGCATTGGAGAAAAGATTACGGATGTGGTGATTACCTGCCCTGCGTATTTTGGCATTAACGAACGCGAGGCAACCAGAATAGCAGGTGAGATTGCAGGTTTCAATGTTCGGCAAATTATAAACGAGCCGACCGCTGCCGCGATAGCCTATGGCGCTGCCGAATCTTCCAAAGAGCGGGTTGTCCTGGTATACGATTTGGGCGGCGGCACCTTTGATATCACAATGATCGACATCAAGCATGATTCTATTGAGGTGGTATGTACAGGCGGCGACCATAATCTGGGCGGTAAAGACTGGGATGACCGTATCGTTGCAAATTTAGTGCGGCAATTCCAGAGTAAAACAGGGTTAGACGACGATATTCTTGAAGATCCGGATACCTGTCAGGAATTGCAGCTTTCTGCTGAAAAGGCAAAAAGGATCCTTAGTCAAAGAGAAATAACCCCGATATCGATTACCTATGGCGGGGAAAGGGTTAAAGTAGAACTCACACGCAAAAAGTTTGAAGAAATTACCCAGGACTTGATTGAGAGAACCATTGCCCTGACACATGGAATACTGGAAGAAGCCAAAAAAAAGGGTTATGAAACCTTTGATGAGATAATATTAGTCGGTGGATCGACACGCATGCCTTGTGTTGTGAAAAGGATCAAAGAGGAGTTTTCCGTGGAACCGAAAATTTTTGATCCGGATGAAGCCATAGCTAAAGGCGCTGCAATTTATGCGTGGAAACTTTCCATTAACGATGATCTGGTAAAACGGATTGCCGAGAAAACAAACCAGGCCATAGATAATGTTGACGATACCGCTGAATTGATTGAGTCAGCTCCGGAACAATTAGTCAAAGAGGTTACAAAGCAGATGGCGGATGATATAGGTTGCATGCTGCCGGTTCTCCAGCGTTCAATGGTCAAAATCAAAAACGTGACTAGCAAGAGCTTTGGAATCGTCGTGCGAAATCCGCAAAATGAGGAGATGGTTTTTAATCTTATCCTGAAGAATACAGCCATTCCGGTAGACGTTAAAAGGACATTTTACACGGCTATAGCCGATCAGAAAACAGTATTAGTCCGTATCATGGAAGACGAGACCAGCGAGGAGACAGCGCCGCCCGAACAATCAATAGAAATCGGCACCGCTGTTCTTAATCTCCCGCCGGGGCTTCCGGTTGATTTGCCTATAGAAATATTTTTTAATATAAACAATGAGGGGCGGCTTCAAATTAATGCTGTTGAGACCAGTGAATCCCGGTCCGTGGAAATATTCATAGAGACCCGTTCGGTTATCCAGGGCGATGAGCTCAAAGAAGCTAAAAGCAGAAGCAAAAGCCTTGTTGTTCACTAGAAATTGTTCACTATAAATTGTTTTAAAACCCCGTTGCACATCCTTTTTCGCTGCGACATGCTATTTTAAGTATGCCTTGTTTTGCGAGCCTTGAATTTGGAGTTTTTTACAAAGCCGTCTGTTTGCGCGTTTTTTCGACCTTATCAATTGCTAAAAGCCAAAAAATGAATCTGTTTTATTATCGATTTGAGGGAAACGATGAAGAGAAAAAATTTTTATCTGTTGCTTGACCTTCCTATAGATCCGCCGGAAATGGACCAAAAAAGAATCGATGAAGCCATCAGAAAAAAACAGTCTGAATGGAGCAAGAATCGCAACCACCCCACCAAGGCTATCTATGCAAAACAGTGCATCGGTTTAATTCCGGAAATTCGTAAAGTTATGGCTGACCCGGAACTTCGCAATAAAGAAGTCCTGGAAGCAAAGAAAATATTGCAAAAGAGTAAAAAAGATAAATTTTCAAAACTTGACCGGCATCTCGATATCCGCATGAGCAAGGGATATATTACTAAAGAGGATATTTTCAAGCTGGCCAAACTTCACAACCTTGGTGAAAGCGATATCCGCAAACGGATTATGCAGAAGGAAGAGGAAAAGCTGGCCAAACTTGACAAGCATCTCGATATCCGCATGAGCAAGGGGTATATTACCGAGGAGGAAATCTCGAGGCTGGCAAAAATGCATGGTATTGGTGAAAAAGATATCCGCAAACGGGTAAAGTGTCCTGTTAAAAAGGGAGGTAAAATAAAAACCGGTAGCCCCAGGCGGCTTGATAAATCAGTTGAGAAGGTTATTAGTGACAACCTGAAAATTGTCGACAAGTCATCCCTTTATGAGTTTCTTGGCATATCAGCCGGTTCGAGCATAGAAGACCTTCAAAAGAGAGCAGCAGAGAAAAGAGAGAAGATTTTGAAAATCGCAAAGAAAGACGCTGTGGTTACTGCCGGTGAAGTGCT
>JAUVKB010000170.1 GCA_030596405.1 Deltaproteobacteria bacterium | reverse complement strand
TCTTTTACAATGGCAAGCGCGGACAATAACGGCACAAATCCCATTATAACAATGGAAAAAATACCTGTAATTGCGAATGTAAAATCTCTTAAGGACTGGTTGTACCACGAACGAACGGATATTTTTACAGGTTCAAGATCTATTGCCAGCCCTTTTTTGTCCAGGTAGTTACTTATGATTTTAGCGGAATAGTTTGCATTAATGCCGTCCAGATAATTGACGATAAACATGGCGCTGTTGATAAAGGAGCCGTCAA
Source organism: Deltaproteobacteria bacterium (assembly GCA_030596405.1). Taxonomy (GTDB): domain Bacteria; phylum Desulfobacterota; class Desulfobacteria; order Desulfobacterales; family JAUVKB01; genus JAUVKB01. The sequence continues at coordinate 4,431 of JAUVKB010000170.1, read as the reverse complement.
CCATATTCTGTATTTGTGCCGGAAGGTTTTCCGAAATTCTTCGGCTGAAATGATTTGGTATTACGATTACAAGCTTGGTGGTTCCCCTGTTTAAAAAGTCAACGCACTGTTGATAGCTGGCAAGATGGTATTTAACGTCAAAATACGGCGTTGAGTTGATAGTTTCGATATAATCACGGCTGGCATGGGTCTGGTCCATGTCAAAGACGGCAGCCGGCATATTTCTCAGTTCAAAACAAAGGGAGTACCCGAACAGAAAAAGCATGAAAAACGGCATAAACAAAGAGATGATCAGGCTTAAAGGATCTCTTAAAATATGAATCATCTCCCATTTCATTATTATCCATGTGCGATATATACCCATAGCATACCCTGTTTATTGGCGTTCACTTTCCAGTACATGATAGATAAAAACATCTTCAAGCATCGGATCAATTTTTGTGATACTGTTTATACGTAGCGATTTATCTTCCATGATACTCTTTTGAAGCGATTGTGCCTCCATTTCACTCGATATATGTATTTTTTCTCCATAAAGGGATACCTGGCTGAGATGATCGAGTGAAAGCAGTTTGTCAAATGATTCAAGGGTAGATGTGGAAGAGAGTTCATAAAAGTCCGCAGGCAGCCCTTTTTTTAATTCTTCAGGATGGTTCATGGCTATAAGTGTCCCGGTGTTCATCAATCCGAGTATGTTGCAGCGGTCTGCTTCATCCATAAAGTGGGTTGTTACTACAACCGTCATCCCCTCTTCTGAAAAACGGTATATTACATCCCAGAACTCCTGTCTTGCAACCGGATCGACACCGGACGTGGGTTCATCAAGAAAGAGGACCGACGGCTGATGCATCACAGAGCAGCCAAGCGCCAGTTTCTGTTTCCAGCCTCCCACAAGATCGCCGGTAAGATATTTTTCCTTCCCCCTTAAACCTGCAAGTTCGATAGCCCAGTCTTTCCTCATTTTTTTATCTTTTTTGCTTAATCCATAGATACTCGCGTAAAGATCCAGGTTTTGTCCCACTGTAAGGTCGGGATACAGGGAAAAAAGCTGGGACATATATCCGATCCGCTCTTTTACCAGTCCGGCCTGGGTCGCGATGTCATATCCGGCAACAGCGGCTTTGCCTTTTGTCGGCGGAAGCAGACCGCACATAATCTTGATCAGCGTGGTTTTGCCTGCTCCATTGGGGCCGAGCAGGCCGAAGATAGCGCCTGTATCTATGGAAAAGCTGACATTATTTACCGCTCTGAAGTCTTTGAACATTCTGGTGACGTTTGATACCTCGATGGCCTTTTTGCCGATTTTGGGAAGGTTAAACGGTATCCAGTTCACCTTTTTGTCTGTTTCCTGCGCCAGAAGCTCCATGTAAACGTCGTCCATATTAGGGGACACCTTTTTGACATCGTAAATATCGAGCTTATTATTTTTGGTATTTTCAGCCAAAAGGGTTTCAACAAGGCTTAAATCTTCAGTATGGTGCGTCGTAAAAACCCTCATCTGATCACCGTAAATCTGGGCGGAAAAATCGGTCTTTTCATTTATCAGCTTGCAGGTTGCATTGATATATCTGCTTTTGCATGAAAATATATTCCGGCTCACCATTTTTTTTAGTTTTTCAGGGGTATCGCACGCAAGGATTTCACCGTCCTGCATAAGGGCAACCCTGTTGCACCGCTCTGCTTCATCCATATAGGGCGTGGAAATAATGACGGTAATGCCCTGAACGATAAATTCGTACAATATCCGCCATAGATCGCCGCGGGAGATCGGATCGACCGCCGTGGTCGGTTCATCTAAAATCAACACTCTTGGTTTGTGGATCAGCGCGCAGCTTAAACCAAGCTTTTTTTTCATGCCGCCTGACAATGCGCCTGCCCTGCGGTCTCTAAAGGGCGCCATCCGTGAAAAAGATAAAAGCCTTTCTTTGCGCTGTCCTAGTTCTTCGTCCGACATTCCCTTTAACTTGCCGATAAAATCGATGTTTTCTTCAACCGACATGTCAAGATAAAGGGTAAAATCCTGAGACATATAGCCGATTTTGCTGCGTATTGCATCCGGTTCCTTTTCAACATTATGACCGTCGACAAATATCAGGCCGGAACTCGGAGCGATCAGCCCGCACAACATCTGGATAGTGCTGGTCTTGCCCGCTCCGTCCGCTCCGATAAGGCCAAATATTTCTCCATATTTAACCTTGAGGGTGACATCCTTGACAGCCGCGTTCATCTGGTAGTTTTTATCCAGATTCTCCGCAAATACTATATAATCTTTTAAACTCTCTACTTCCATGGCTGGTCTTTATCCCATCTGACATCAATGTCTGCGGGCATCCCGGGTTTTAATATCCCTTCAGGGTTATCAATCCCGACTTCCACCTTGTAAACTATTCTTGAGCGGTGCTCATCCATCTGAACATCTCTTGGAGTAAATTCGGCTTTAGGAGCTATAAATGTTATTTGGCCTTCAAAAAAACGGTCGGGAAAGGAATCGACATATATCCTTGCCTTGTCTTTATACTTGATTTTACCGATATATATCTGTTCAACATAGGTCTTGATATAGAGCTGATCCATATCTATGACAAGAACGGTGGGAGTTCCGGGCACAACATGTTCGCCGAGTTCAACAAATTTTTCGATGATGGTCCCCTTGACGGGAGTGTAAATATAGGTGTCTGCAAGTGTCGCCGCCCTTTCTTTTTTTTTGGCCTTTGCGGAATTAAGTGTCGATTCTGCAATATCAATCTCTGTTTTTGACTTGTTATACTTTCTTTTTAATGTTTCCAGTTCATTTTTTTTCAGTTCGATTTCCGTTATGGTTGTTTTTGCCAAAGCCAGGTTTGCCCTGCTTTTTTCCAGATCCTTTTTGGTCCGTTCGACCTCGGCTTTGCTTACATTATATATTTCTTCGATGCTGTCCATCTTGCTCTGGGATATCTTCTTTTTTTTGATAAGCGCTGAAAACCTGATATAATCTTTTTCTGCTTTAACATAATTATATTCAGCCTGTTTCAGCCATTCACTTGCCACTTTAAGGCCGGCTTTTGCTTTGCTGATCCTTGCCTCTGACTGTTTTTGGGATAATTCAAGCGCAATTTTTGCGCCCTTGACCCTGCTTTCAAAAATAGAAACATTGTCAGCCGCCCTTTTTAACATTTCCTTTGCATTTTCAATATCCGCGGTTGCGGCATCAAGGCGCGATTTGATCTGTTCGGAATCGATCTGAACAATAAGATCTCCGACTTTTACTTCATCACTTTCATCAACCGGCAGTTTTATGATGTTTCCTGAAACCTTGGCGCTTAACGAGACATCGGTACCTTCAACCCACCCGTGAAGCGTTAATATCCCTTTTTTTGAATATTTGCCCATATAACCGGAATACCAGACCGCTATAAGACCCAGTATGAAAAAGGTAATTACAGTATAAAATATGATTTTTCTGGTTCTCATTTTTTTGGCGCTGTCGAGTTCCGTCATCTTGATATCTCCATTATGCATGAATCAATAAGGTGAAAGGTGGGATTACATGTCTTGACCATGTATATGCCTTTAGCAAAAAAATAACTTTACACAGCCAAGCATATAAAGCAAATTACTGCAAGAAAATTATTTATTAACTGAACGGCATTATATAAAATATATCTAAGATATCGCGCCACCTTTAAAAGTGAAAATACGGTAGGCAAGTCCGTCAAAGCCTGATTGAATATGAGAGGATGCAATTATTGATTTCCCCTCTTTTTTTAATTCGGTTAGTATATTTATCAGGTTTTCAGCGTGCCTGCTGTCGATATTTGAAATAGGTTCATCGGCAAGGATAATTTTCGGGTCGTTGATTAATGCCCTGGCTATCGCTACAAGCTGCTGCTGGCCTCCGCTGAGTTCCTGGGCCATAAAGTCGGCTCTGGTTTCAATATGCAGCTTTTCCAGAAGGCCAAAGGCTTTTTTCAGGCGAACATTTCTGCTTATGCCCAGTGGCAAAAGGGGGAGCGCCACGTTTTCCAGCGCCGAATATCCTGTTATAAGGTTGAACTGCTGAAAGATAAAACCGATTTTTTTTGTTCGGATCGAGGAAAGAAAATGATCCGGCCAGTGTGATACTTTTTCATCGTCAAGCAGAAAAACGCCGCTTGATACCCTGGTCAAACAGCCGATGATGTTAAGCATGGTCGATTTACCCGAACCCGACGGGCCCTTAAATACTACAAATTCACCCTCTTTAATGTTTAACGAGACGTTGTGTAAAGCGTTTATCCAGACTTTTCCGGATCGATATCTTTTTGAAATTTTCTCAATTTTAATCATAATATCAATTAATTCCCATAGGAGGCTGCCCGGGAACAGCAGTTTTTTCCAAAATCAGGGCTTGCGAAAAAAATTACCGCAGGTATATGGTTGATATTCCGAGGATAATTTTTTGAGCATAAC
>JAUVKB010000038.1 GCA_030596405.1 Deltaproteobacteria bacterium | reverse complement strand
CCTTTGAACTTTTTATAATTTATGGTATTTTTAATAAAGAATATCATATCTTTTCAGTCTGTGCAATTTTACAGTAAGTTCATTAACGGAAAATTTACATAAACAGGTGATGATATGGGTATGGTTAAGCAGAATAAAGCGGATAAAAAAGCAATTCTGTCCCATACAACAAAAAAGTGTCCGGAGTGTTTAACCCAGCTTACGCTTGATGCTGAAGAATGTTTTTCGTGCAAGAAAAAAGTCGGCGAAGTTAATAAACACGGGGTGGCCAAAAGACCGATAAACTGGTCGAGTAATATTGTTTGTATTTTATCATGGATATTGTTTGTTATTTATCTTTGGTGGGCATTTTTTTAGTTATGAGCCCTGATAGGAATAAGCCGAGTGTCGTAATAATTTGTGGCCCGACCGGCGTTGGAAAAACAACCGCCGCGATTGAAGCGGCCAAAATTTTTAATGCCGAAATTTTAAGCTCCGATTCGATGCAGATATACAGACACATGGATATCGGCACAGCCAAACCGACCCATGAAGAACAGGCCGCCGTCCCTCACTATATGATAGACATTGTCGATCCTGACGAACTTTTTGATGCTGAAAAATTTGCAAAAAAAGCTCATGATAAAATTTTGCAGCTTTATGCACGGGGGATCACCCCCTTTGTCGCCGGAGGAACAGGGCTTTATATAAAGGCCCTGATACATGGTCTTTTTAAGGCACCTTCGAGCCATGATGCCCGGGAACGTTTAAAAGCGGAAGCAGCGATTCATGGGACAGGTTTTCTTTATAAACGGTTATGCAAATGTGATCCCGATGCGGCAGAAAAGATACATCCTAATGATGCCTATAGAATCATAAGAGCTCTTGAAATATATGAAATTACCGGAAAGACAATTTCCAAATACCATCGAGCCCACAGGTTTTTGTATAATCGGTATAATGTCCTGAAGGTCGGTATCTATATGAAAAGAAAAGATCTTTATAACCGGATAGACAAAAGGGTCGATGCGATGATTGCCGCCGGGTTTGTTGATGAAGTGGAAAAACTCATGGGGATGGGCTATTCGAGGGATCTCAAGTCGATGCGCTCCATTGGTTACCGCCATATAATCGATTTTATCAGAGGGGCTCTTTCATGTGAGGAAATGCTGCGGACTTTAAAACGGGATACCAGAAGATATGCAAAGCGTCAGATGACATGGTTCAGGGCGGATTCCGAAATCGTATGGGTTGAAGCCGGCAGGGTCAATGAGATCTGTTCTTTAATACAAAAGTTTTTGCAGGTTTAAAATGCAGCCAGGGAGTGGGAACCAAATATGTTCAGGCATTTTTTTTCGCGGCCTGCTTGCATTTCTTGCAATGTGTGATTATTATTTAAAATTATGAAAGAATATAATGAAAAAATACCGAGCCCTGAAAAACTTGAAAAAGAGATAAGTAAATTTCTATCTAAAAAATTTGGGGAAAACGTAAAAATAACTCCATTGAGTATGCCTCAGGAAAGTATTGCAGGCAAGACGGAGACCCGCAAAAAGAAGAAGATCAATTTCAATTTAAAACCCGAACAGCTTGTCTCCTATCTTGACCAATATATCGTAAAACAAGACAGGGCAAAAGCAATTTTATCGACAAAGATATGCACACATTTCAACAGGGTAAGACGCTTTGAAGATTCACATGACGTGACCGGAGAAATGGTCGGAGGCATCAAGAACAATATCCTCATGATAGGGCCTACCGGCGTCGGCAAGACCTATATGATCAAACTTATCGCAAAAAAAATAGGCCTCCCTTTTGTCAAGGGTGACGCCACCAAGTTTAGTGAAACAGGTTATGTCGGAGGAGATGTTGAAGATCTGGTTCGAGACCTTGTAAAAGAAGCGGACGGCGATATTAACCGGGCGCAATACGGCATTATATACATTGATGAAATAGACAAGATTGCATCTACGAGGAACCTGATCGGTGCCGATATATCCAGAACAGGTGTCCAGAGGGCTCTGCTCAAGCCTATGGAGGAGACGGATGTCGATTTAAAAGTTCCACATGACCCCATCTCTATAATGCAGGAGATCGAACATTTCCGTAAAACCGGCAAACGTGACAACCAGACGGTCAATACAAAAAACATTTTGTTTATAATGAGCGGAGCTTTTTCAGATCTGGCCGAAATTATACACAAGCGTATTGTGGATCAGGGCATAGGTTTTGGCGCACAAATAAAGAAATCTCAAGAACAGTGCGATATTTTTAGCGAGGTAAGGGCGGAAGATCTTATAGAGTTCGGGTTTGAATCGGAATTTACGGGCAGGCTCCCCGTCAGGGCTGTTTTTGAAAAATTAACACAGAACGATCTTTTTGAAATACTGAAGAACCCGAATAATCCGATAATTCTTGGCAAGAAACTGGATTTTGCCGCATACGGGATCGACGTTAAATTCGATGGAAAGGCCCTTCATCTTTTAGCAAAACATGCTTTTGAGGAAAATACCGGTGCAAGAGGCCTGGTAAGCGCCGTTGAAAAAGCGCTGCTTTTGTTTGAAACAAAGCTGCCTTCCACAGATATTAAAAAATTTCCGGCAACTTGTCAGATAATTGAAGATCCGGAAAAATCGTTTGAAAGATTGATTTCACAATCTGATGATAACAAAGCAAATAATATCTTTAAAAATTTGTCACATAAAGAGATGGAGACTATTAAAGAATATATAGATTCCAATAAAAAAAGTTTGACCGACAAATATAATTTGAAGTTAACGCGGTCACGCATTGATGTGATCGCAGCATTTTATTGCAAGCATATCATGGACATCGGCGATGTAATAAAAAAAATTAAATCCTATTCTGATGAAATAAAAAAGATCGAGTTATACTTTTTTAACAACCATGATATTAATATTGTTTTGGAAGAAGATGCAATAGATTATATAATCGAACAATTTATCGATTCTGATATTAGACTTGAAGATTTTTACAAACAGCTAACAATAGATTTTGAACAGGGTCTTAAACTTGTCAGTGGCAAAACAGGGAAAAACCGTTTTTTTATAACCCGGCAAGCGCTTTTATCCCCGGAATCTTTTATAAGTAATCTTATTAAAGATGACTTCAGTATGGCCCAAACCATTAAAAATGAAGATTTAAAAATTATATGATTGGTATTTCAAAACTTTACTGCGGAACAGTCGAACCGTCGGATGCCCTTCGTTATGGGCGTTCGTCCTCACAATTACCCTCTCATCTTCTTCAGTTTTCAAGCGATAAACGCCCTGTCATTGTATGGAATATTACAAAACAATGCAATCTGAAGTGCGTGCACTGCTATGCCCACGCAAAAAATATTCCTTCCGACAACGAACTTACAACTAAAGAAGGGAAAAAACTGATTGATGACCTTGCTCAATTCGGTGTTCCGGTACTCTTGTTTTCCGGCGGGGAGCCGCTTATGCGCGATGATCTGCCGGAGCTTGCGGCATATGCCGTTGAAAAAGGGATGCGGGCTGTAATATCGACAAACGGAACATTGATAACGGAGGCAATTGCTAAGACACTAAAAAAAATCGGTCTTTCATATGTCGGAATAAGCCTTGACGGCATGGAAGATATACATGACCGCTTCAGGGGTGTTAAAGGCGCGTTCAAGTCAGCTATGAAAGGGATTGAAAATTGTAAGGCTGCGGGCATTAAAGTGGGACTTCGATTTACGATAAACAAGTTTAATGCCTTTGAGATCCCTAATATATTCAAGCTGCTTGAGGAAATGGATATTCCCAGAGCATGTTTTTATCATCTGGTATATGCCGGGCGAGGGTCACAACTTGTCAAAGAAGATTCAACCCATAAGGAGACACGGGCGGTTGTCGATCTTATCATGGATCTTACAAAAAAGTTGCATGACAGGGGGAAACCCAAAGAAGTGCTGACGGTAGATAACCATGCCGATGGTCCATACCTCTACTTAAGGCTCCTTAAGGAAAACCCCGAGCATGCTGCAAAGGTTCTTGAGCTTTTAAAAATGAATGAGGGGAATAATTCAGGCAGGGGAATCGGTTGCGTCAGCTGGGACGGCCAGGTTTATGCGGATCAGTTTTGGCGGCATTACAGTTTTGGAAATGTCAGGACGCGTCCTTTTTCAAAAATATGGACGGACACATCAAATCCGCTTATGAAACAGCTTAAAGACAAGAAAAGATATGTAAAGGGGAGATGTGCAACATGCCGCTGGCTGGACATATGTTCAGGAAATTTCAGGGTTCGCGCAGAAGCCGTGACAGGTGATATCTGGGCGCCTGATCCAGCATGCTACTTAACGGATGAAGAGATAGCTTAAGGAATTTTAAAATGTTGTTTCCTGAATACAGGCCAAGGCGCTTAAGACAACACGATGCTTTCCGCAGGATGATACGCGAGACGGTGCTTTCCGCAGATGACCTGATTATACCCCTTTTTGCCATTGAAGGCAAAGGGGTTAAAAATCCTATTTCTTCCATGCCCGGGCAATATCAATTGTCAATAGACAATATCGTTAAGGCGGCTAAAACAGCGTATGATCTCGGCATTCCGGCAATGATGCTTTTCGGTATTCCGGATAAAAAAAATCCTCTTGGAACCGGCGCTTATGCAAAAAAAGGGATAGTTCAGAAGGCAATAAGATCGATTAAAGAAAAAGTTCCGGATATTGCATTAATCACGGATGTCTGTTTATGCCAGTATACGGATCACGGCCACTGCGGCGTTGTGGTTGGTCAAGCAATAGATAACGATGCGACACTCGATCTTCTTGCTAAAACAGCTCTTTCTCATGCCGATGCAGGAGCAGACATGGTGGCGCCTTCAGATATGATGGACGGAAGGGTTGCCAAGATTCGCAGATGTCTTGATGAAGACGGTTTCAGCAACGTCCCTGTCATGTCATATGCAGCCAAGTACTGTTCGGCATTTTACGGGCCTTTTCGGCATGCAGCCGATTCCGCGCCAAAATTTGGGGATCGCAGGACATACCAGATGGATCCGGCCAATGCATTGGAAGCGGTTCGCGAAGTTACCCTCGATATAGAAGAAGGGGCGGATATCATAATGGTAAAACCCGCGCTTTCTTATCTCGATATTATCTGCCGCATTAGAGAAGAAATAGACCTTCCGATTGCCGCCTATAATGTGAGCGGTGAATATGCCATGATAAAAGCAGCCGACAAAGCAGGATGGATAGACGGTAAAAAGGTCATGATGGAAAGCCTTGTTTCGATCAAACGGGCAGGGGCGGATATGATCCTTACCTATTTTGCCATCGAAGCCGCCAAAGAGATCAAAAACGGTAATCGATAATTATGGCAGTTAACGGAAATAATATATCGACAACAAATCGACATCCCCATAACAGGAACAAAGGCGCAAACCCCAGCCCAAATCTTAGGCCAAACCTTAGACTTGTCGCATGGGAAGTCACGCGCAATTGCAACCTTTCCTGTATCCATTGCAGAGCGTCTTCGACAAAAGGGCCTTATAGCGGCGAACTCGACACCATGGCCTCTTTTCGTCTTCTCGACCAGATTGCTGAAGTCGGCAGTCCCATCGTAATACTTACAGGCGGAGAACCTCTCTTGCGTCAGGATATTTTCAAGATTGCAAAATACGGCACCGATAAAGGCTTGAAAATGGTTATGGCTCCTAACGGAACGCTGATTACAAAAAAGTATGCAGCTAAAATGGCGGATTCAGGCATAAAGAGGATCAGCATCAGCCTTGATGGTGCGACAAAAAAGAGCCACGACAGCTTCAGGGGGGTTAACGGGGCATTTGAAAGCGCCATTCGGGGCATTAATCTGGTAAAAGAGGCCGGCATTGAATTTCAAATAAACACCACAATAACCAAAACCAATATTGATCAGATTCCAAAGATCCAGGAACTTGCCATAAAGCTTGGCGCTGTTGCCCACCACATTTTTCTTCTGGTGCCCACCGGCCGCGGCAAATACATTGTGGATCAGGAAATCTCCGCTGATGAATATGAACGCACATTGAACTGGTTTTACGATCAGAGGGAAAAGACCCCTTTGCAGTTAAAGGCAACGTGCGCGCCACACTATTACCGTATTCTCAGGCAAAGAGCAAAAAAAGAGGGAAAATCGGTCAGTTTTAAGACACACGGCCTTGATGCGGTAACCCGGGGATGTTTGGGAGGGACAGGCTTTTGTTTTATTTCACACACAGGCGTTGTGCAGCCCTGCGGGTTTCTTCACCTGAATTGCGGAGATATTACACTGACCTCGTTTGCCGACATCTGGAATAATTCCGATATTTTTTTATCCCTGCGGGATTTTGATAAGTTAAAGGGAAAATGCGGAAGATGTGAATATAAAAAAGTCTGTGGAGGCTGCAGGGCAAGAGCTTATGAGGCAACAGGCGACTATTTGGGTGAAGAACCGCTTTGCAGCTATCAGCCAGGTTCCGGTTCTATCAGTACAACAGGTCGGCAATAAAGTATGTTTATTCAAGCTTCCCGCCTGTAAGATGTAAGACCTGTAAGATATAAGATAAGAACGATAAAAATGACCTTGAAATATTGAAAGCCATTGTTTAAGCATTTTGCCGAAGGATTTTCTTTGTTTTTTGCCCGCAATTTTTTCTTGACAAAAACAATACTTGACTTTAACATACATAACTTTATGTAAAATCAGGTTCGCCTAAAATTTAGTTGGGCGATGATTAAAACTTTGATTAAAACTTTATGGTTAGAAAGGGGGAAATGATGGCTGTAGACAAGAAATTGGTCGAATTGATGGAAGACGATGCGCAGAGAATGAAGAAGGCTAAATTGGTGGAAAAATATGTTAAGGCAGGCTATTCCGAACAGGACATCGACGATTCGTATCGGGATCTGATAGAGGGTTTATTGGACGATGATTTTTAATAGGTAAATAATATACTGTGATTTTCAATTATTATGCCTGATATTATGCCTGAGTTCAAGAAAGACTAAGATTTTAACCGATATTATCGGTTAAAATCTTAGTCTTTTAAGGGCTTAATTGAATTAGATGTTTTCTGAACGCCTTGATTTACAGGCATCAATTGCCAAGCGCGTTCAATATCAGTGTGAGCGGTTTATTCTCCTCGCTTTGCCCGGCAAATTGAATAGGCCCCGGTCTTCTATAATTATCCTCTTTAACCGATGCGGCAAGCCATTTCTCTCTCATAGCTTTTACCACTTGAAACGATGGAGAATTAATATCTACAATACTTTTTTCCAATACAAGTGCCAATTTGCCTTTTCTTTCTTCAAAGTGCATGAGCGGAGCAATCGGTATCCCTATCGGCTCCCACTGAGAAAAACTTCTTTCCAGATTCCTTATGGCCGCCATCTGGCCGGTTGAACCATTGGCGATAAGACTGAAAACCGTCAGCCCTAAATTATATGTGTAGGTACAGTCAAATACGGTCGGATCACTTCCTCTTCCGTCATAACCGTAAAAATGTGCCTGGGTCTTGAAATTCGGGACCGATTTTTTGTAAATTTTTTCAATGCAAGCAGGCGCTTTATCGTCTTTATTTATCACACCTTCCTTTATTAATGTCTGTTTTAGTGTTTTAACGGATACAATTGACGGTTTAATCAGCAGGAACATTTCATTGTCATTATAGTTTTTGAACAAGATATGTCCAAAGTAATCCGGATCGAGTCCTTCTTTTTCAAGGGTTTTTTTGTAATAAGATTTTTTTATGCCGATCTTATAAGCCCCTTTCTCCTTAAGAATGTTAAGATAATCTTTTACCAACCCCATGATCACTCTGTCTGTTTCAACCTGTGAAAACGGAAAATTGCCATGACTGTCTCTTTCCATGAGAAGCCCTTCCTGGAAAAATGGAGGGATGTCGTTAAACAGATCATCATCTCGAGTATTCCATATGGAAAAAGAGCCTTCTTCACGTGAAAGCCTTGCAAGTCTTCGCAGATATTCGAGTTTCTCATCAAGAACAGGAAAGGTCGAATGGAAATCTGCATCATGGGTATTGTTGTAATCGGCTATAATTGTGTTTAATTTGATTATAAATGTTTGGATTTCATTGATAAATTCCAAAACACCTTCTGGAATGACAATAACGCCGTAGTTCTTCCCAACCTCAGCTCGTCTTACGATACCGTTGCAGATTATTCTGGAAAGATGTCTTAAGGTCATTCCATAGGCATTATGATCGACAACCCCTTTTTTTTCAGCTGCAGCAACCCGTTTTTTATCTATATAATCGGCAAGGTCCTCACCTATGAGGGTAATATTGGCATGAGTCTGCAAAGCGACTTCAAGCGCCAGGTGGCTTGCAACCCTCCCCATAACCTTGCAGATGTGCCAATATTTGACATCAGAACTGCTGTCCGTACACAAATTGCTTATATTATAAGCAAAAGCCCTGGCAGCTGTATAAAAACCGAAAGAAACCGCACATAAAATATTAGAATTTGCGTCTTTTACCTGAATATCCCCGTCAATCGTTTTAGGGACTCCGATGACCTGGATGCCGTCTGCAAACATGTCTTGCGCTAAAAAGGCCGCGTTGGTATTTGAATCATCCCCTCCAACTATTACAAGAGCATCCAGATTAAGTTTATTGCATGTCTCTTTTGACAAAACCATCTTATCTTTTGTATCTACTTTTGTGCGACCGGTTTTTATCATGCAAAAACCGCCCAGATTTTTATATGAAGCTACAATCTCCTCGGTTATCTCAATAGTTTCGTTTTCAATGATTCCATCAGGCCCTAGCAGAAAACCGAATATTCTGTTTTCAGGATTCGCTTTTTTTGCCGCGTCAAAAAGCCCTGCAATAACATTATGCCCGCCAGGAGACGGTCCGCCGGAAAATACAATGCCGATATTGCGTTTTTTGCTGTATTTTTTGTTGTGGATTTGTTCAGGATTGTCAACACCGACAACTTTTTGCACTTTATTGTTTATAATATTGTGCAGACGTTTTGCCGCATCCTTGTCGATATTAAATCTAAAACGAGGATTATCATGCAAAAGAGTATATCGGGCATTAAACACCTCGCAACGGCGGGGAGTAGTTTGCCGTCTGAATGTCAATTCCTGGTTAATATTACCGGTTGCCTTGTGAACTTTCGGATGTGATAAAAGTTTTGCAAGGTTGATCGATTTTTCCCCCGGCATGAAACCTCCTTTATGCCCGGTAAGGGCCAGCATTTACTTGCATTGTTTTTATGATTTAGTTTTTATGATTTATCGGATTGATAACTCCTCAATATCCCGGCTAAATATCCATCAAACACAAGGTGTAAAATGTGGTGCATAACGCAAACCATTAGTGCGAGACCGTAATGCGGGAAAAGGGAGGCCTGCAAAATTATGGAAAGAGGCAGAGTTTTCTGGCCGCCCATCAAAATAACGCTTTCCCTACGGCCCTTGCCTATGTTGAAAAGCTTAACGGAGAGGCTCCCGGCAGCCAGAAGAACGCCATGAAATAGAACCACAAATAAAAAAATAATCCCGATTACTTTTCCGCTGTTCAAGATCACCGCCCTTGTTTGCGATAAGGCCATCCATACCATTGATAGCACAAGCAACTGATTGACAATTGGGAGCTTACGGATAAATTGGCGGACAAATGATTCTGCCCAATATTTTATCATTAAACCTGAACAGAGGGGTACAACAACAAGAAAAGCAATTTTCATCATAATAGCGATCTTGTCGATTGAGGCGACAACTGCAGTGCCTGTAAAATTCAAAAGAAAACAGAGTGTAACAGGTATCAGAAAAACGGCTAATGCATTTGCTACTATTGTTATTACCAGTGCATGGGCCATATTCCCACCCGCGATCTCCGTCATCACCACCCCACTGCTCAATGTGGTCGGCATGACCGCGACCAGAAAAAATCCCATTTTAATCCCGACGGGGATCGGCGTCATGCTCAACACCGCAGCTGTTGCCGGTGCGACCAGAAAAATGATTACCAGAGCGATAAAGCTGCCTTTTATATCCGTTAATCCTGACTTTATCTGGTCGGGATATAATAATAATCCTGAAAAAAAGAATATAAAACAGATCACCGTATTTGGGCCATGATGCATATTTAACCACCTGCCGGCGCTGGAAATCGTTTGAGTTGTATCTGATACCGTTACGGCAAAAATCAGTAAAAGGCTTCCGATAAACCAGTATTTTTTTATTAGATAGGATAACATTGATCTCTCTTTAAGTGATTCAATTTTGAATGTTTACGGAACCGTCAACTTGAAGCGCAAAATTTTTTCTTGACCTTAATATAACTTTATACATAACCATGTATCAAGAAAAACATAGTAAATTGTTCGTGGATAGTCCTTGTTAATAAGGATGAAAGGGGAAACGGTGCAAATCCGTCGCTGTAACCGAGTACGAACGCCGCACCAGGTCACTTTTCTCGATTTGTCAAGGTTTATAATTAAATTGTATCATGCTATATATGGTATGATATGATTTAATTATTGTCTTAGAGTTAGGTGGGTTATCAAAAACTGAATATGATCGGCCACTTTATTCTCTTGAGGTTATTAAAATGGAAGACATGTATAATAAAGGAATAACCTTTAAGCAAATCATAAAGCTTATATTGATGTTATTTTAGATAATAAAACTCCCCGTTTTCTGGTGCGGGGAGTTTTATTTTTTTGTGAAGCCGTCAATGTTACTTTAAGTGCAGCATGAACTGCTACTGCCGCAACCGGAGCATCCGTTTACCGCATTTAATACAAGCCCTGAGGTGATTTTAAAGCCCGTATACATAAAATCTACCATTATCGGATTTGCTTGCTGCATGAAATTTTTGTCTACTAAATATTGAAAATCGCCGATATTGTAAATATGATCAGTCTCTCTTGGCTCATCCAGAGCCATCGCAAGGGAAGGGCCTCCTCAGCCGCCCTGATTTAAAAAGATCCGTATCGGTTTAATTTCTTTGCCTTTAAAAAAATTAGTCAGCTCGTTTTTTGCTGATTCCGTTACCTCAAACATATTTTTTCCTCCTTTAAGTACGATTTGGCTTCTTTTTATAATAAATGGCCTTTGGTAACAGGAAAATTAAACACTAAATTCGTTTTTGTCAACGGGAAGACAGAATAAAAAAACGCGGCGTCCCTATTTTATTGATAGTTTCTTCATATAATCCATGTACCTGATAATTGCCGGATGGAAAGAGACTGTTTCATCTCTATTAAATTTCAAAATTGGAGCAAATAAAATCATAAACAAAATTTTGAGTTATGCAAAGCTCTCAAAACAGATAAGACAGGCACATGGGAACTAAATAGTCAGCAACGGTTTGCGATCATTGTCCTTTTTTGTGGTTATCCCTTTAAAGATAATAAGTTTTTTCCCAACACGCATTCCATCATGCAGTACTGTTTCATCCCGACAAACCGCTTTGTGCCTGAAACTTTGTGTGTATGGATATCTGTGAGCCGTATATTTTTTTAATAAGGAATTTTTAGTATTGACAAGTGCCAGTGAATCTTTAATCAGTTTTTTATTCTTTTTTTCAGATTCCAGTTTTTCACAAAATCCATTTATAATACCAATAGAAAAATCGGTTTTGCGATACCTGTTCAATCTTTTGTCTTTATTATAATCTGTCCATTGTGAATTAATATAGTTTTTTATAAAATCATATACATAGCTTGCCGTCTTTAAATTGTGGGGCTCTCCACTGATTTCGAGTACACCCCCCATTTTCCCTTTTTCCAATACATATGCAGAAATCCAAAGGCCATATACAAAACAATAATCCTGTAAAAGATGCGCAAGGTGGTATTCTTCACGGGGATGACGCAGAGCAGGTGTTCCAATGAACATGCTGCAGAAATCCTGTTTTTTATTATGTTCTAAAATAGTTAGATTGTATTTTGAAATAAGCTCATAAGCTTTGGCCATGGCGGCCTCGGCCTCATGTTGATTTTTGCTTTCAGCAAGGGCCATGAGCTTTTTAATGCGAAGCGTAATTTTATCTTCCTCGCCTTTTAAGCCATAAAAAATTCGTTCACTTAAAGGTTTGTAATTTCCTGTACTTTTTGGATTTGCCCGAAGCAGTTCACATGCTTTTTGAAAGCTTGGGCCATGTGGCGGTTCGTTTGCAGCGTTTAAAACTTCTCCTGCAAACTGATGGGCCATTTCGTGTAACAAGAGATCACGAACGTCGTTCCAGGAATAGTTAAGAACAAAATTGCGGCTTATACAAATTTCCCTTTTCCCGGCAGACCAAAATCCAAATCTGCTTTTCATGTCTTTAATACTGATCAGTGGTTTTTTCATCGACTTTTTCATCAACCGGCTTTGCGATTGATTTAAAACACGCAATACTTTTTCCCATTCACATGAAAGTCCATGAATAATCTTATGCTCAAGCTTTTGTTGGATACAAATTTTATTGTGTTTTCGTAAAGACATAAGTTAATTTGGTGCCAATTTTTGATATGCCTCCTGTATCTCTTTGAAACGTTTTTCCAAGGTGAAACACTTTGTCTGAATGATATTTTTTTGCAAGTTTGCGGGCTGTTTTCCCCATGACTGGAAAAAGCAAACGATAAGAGTTAAAGTCAATTTTTTTGTTTTGCTCCAATACCGATAAATTTTACCTCTTTACCAGTACATTGTAAGAGAAAATTCTAAAACATAACAGGTATAATCTGTTTCAGCATCATTTAATTCGCTGTCTAAGGCTCCGGGGGAAAGGCCAAGTTGTTCTTCTATGTATTGATCATAACCATGATCGGAAGAGTTTGAATTGTCCATTTTTGCGTACATGAAAGCTACTCCAAATTTTGCCGTTTTTGCCGGCATAACCGAAAAACCGCAAGTAAAGATTTGTTGAACCTCCGTGGCTATAATCGGATTTAAATAATCATCACTCACCACGTCATCGCAAAAATGGTAGCCTATGGAAAAGGTATAAATATCATTAAAAAAATATTCCACTCCGATACTGATCGGTATTTGATCATCTGTGCTAAGTGGTATTTTTAAACTGTCGGGCAGGCCGGGCGTTCCAGTAAATTCCAGTTCCAGTTCATCCCAGTTCTTTTTCCAGTTGATATATTTTATATCCGCGCTTAATCTCCATGATGGTGAAGGCCTGAAAGCGAGTCCAAATCCGCAGTGTTGGGGAAACTGAAAGTCTTTTACCTTAACATAAAGATTGGAAAAAGGCACCTCTCCATCGGAAGTCATTACAGAAATATAGCCATCCGCATTCCTTGTTTTCATGTCCTGCATCATTGTATTTTCATAATAGAGGCCAAAACTTAAATTT
>JAUVKB010000250.1 GCA_030596405.1 Deltaproteobacteria bacterium | reverse complement strand
TGTCCCCACTGATGAAATAGGGAGGATTTTAATAAATTACAGGGGAGGCGTCAAGACTTTCCCCCATATTTCCGTAACCGATATTTTACATAAGAATATTTCTAATAATATTTTAAAGGACAAGATTGTTCTTGTCGGGGCGACCGCTGTCGGAATATATGATTTGCGCGTAACTCCCTTTTCAAATGTTTTTCCGGGTCTTGAAATTCATGCCAACATAGTGGACAGCATACTTTCAGAAGATTTTCTCTATAAGCCGAGCTGGTCTTCTATTTTTGATATTATTGCCATTATTTTTATCGGCGTGATTCTCGGGTTTGTGCTTCCGAAAACCGGTGTTTTATGGGGGATGATTTCCGGACTTTTTGTTTTTTTCGGATATATTATGCTCTGCCAGTGTTTTTTTTCCACAAACGGCCTGGTGCTTAACCTTGTTTATCCTCTTTCAGTGACGCTTTTAATTTATGTAAGTATAACCGCTTATAAATATTTGATTGAAACAAGGCAGAAACGGTTCATTAAAAATGCTTTTTCCACGTATCTTGCGCCCACAGTCGTCAAACAGCTTATCGAATCTCCCGAACATCTTGAGCTGGGAGGTGAAGAACGGGATATTACCGCTTTTTTTTCAGATGTTCAGGGTTTTACAAGTATTTCAGAAGCGCTGTCTCCACATGAATTGGTTGAACTGTTAAATGAATTTTTAACTGAGATGACCGATATTATTCTTAAACAGGAAGGAACCGTAGATAAATTCGAAGGTGATGCCATAATCGCTTTTTTCGGAGCACCGAATATCCTTAAAAATAATGCCGCAACTGCCTGTATCGCGTGTATTGAAATGCAGAAAAGGCTGGCAGAGCTCAGGATAAAATGGAAGGCTGAAAACAAACCTGAACTTTTTATGCGGATCGGACTCTGTTCGGGCCTTGCTGTTGTAGGAAACATGGGTTCTAAAAGCCGCATGGATTATACTATGATGGGAGATACGGTAAATACTGCGGCCAGACTTGAAGGCGTTAATAAGGCTTACGGGCTTTATACCATGATCAGTGAGACCACTTTTAAGGCTGCCGCCGATGCTATTGTGGCGCGAGAAATTGATTATATCAATGTCGTGGGTAAAAAAGAGCCTGTGGCTATTTACCAGCTGCTCGGTTATCCGGGTGAAATTGAAACCCGCGTGATGCAAACTGTCGACTTCTACACAAAGGGGCTTTACGCATACAGAAATCAGGACTGGCAAAGTGCTGTTAAATCATTTCAGGCAGCTTTGGATATAACACCGGAGGACGGACCGAGTAAAAGAATGATATTAAGATGTAATGAAATTAAAGCTAATCCGCCGGGTGACGACTGGAGCGGAGCGTATGCAATGAAAACTAAATAGTGCCCATCCATAAATGGTCTTTTTGCCCAATATCTGCGTTATGCTCAAAAAATAATCCTCGAAATACTCAATGTATTCCTGCGGTTATTTTTTTCGCATGCCTTGATCTTGAACAAAAATCCTTATTTGTGGACGGACACCAGCTAAAAATTGCGAATTTATTTTTGCACAAACCCTTAGGGCTCGCGCAAAACACCGATGCACGATGACCCTTAATTTTTAACCTTGATCCACCTGGAAAATTTTTCTTTAATTCCTTTATAATCGCCCGTTATGGTCAACCTGTAAAAATCGCTGGAACTCAATGTAATGCGCTGACTAATCGCCTCATACCGGTTGAACCCAAGGAACATTTGCAATGACTCATCATCAAGAGCGGATTCTTTTCTATACTCGATAATCTGATCGGCTGTTTCACTGTCACCGGTATATGCGCATAAAACTTCAAAAGGAGCGAATTGAAAGTTAATGCCTGTGCCTGAAAATGAAATAAAATCTTTAATTAATCCCAAAATAGTATTATCAATCCCTCTTATAAGAAGCAGTTCAAATAATGTTTCAATAGATTTATCCTTGCAATTATAAGAAGGCGTCAAATTTTGATAATAACTGTTTTCAGCCCCATTAGGCCGTACAAGCATGTCGGCATCAACCCAGTCCAATATAGAATCTGATATTATTTCAGCAATATGATCATTGATCTTTAATGAAATGCAAAGTTCATATATTTCATCAAAAGTTGCAGCGTTTAAATTCAGCAAATGGTTTGCATCGGTTATGTTAATTGTGCAATTGCCCACAAGATTCTGATACGGAGTTCCCAGTTTGCCTTTAAGAAGTTGATTATATAATATCTGCCTAAGGCTTGCCATTTCCTTAACCAGCGCCATTCTTGATTCTATCGCAGCTTCATATCGCAGCATCTGCCTGCCGCGTTGCGACATAAACAATAAAAGAGCGGAAACAATGACACATACCCATAGAACATATATAAGCACAAATCCTCTATTGCCATGTTTCGGCAACAACACATTCATAAAAGTCACCACAGCGCAGGATGATCTTGAGATAATCCGGTTTCTTTTCTAAAATTTCCGTTAATCGGTCGTTGTTATAGCTAAAGAAAAATTTCGGGATAAAATCTTTAATCACTTCTTTGTGACTATAAAGATACCTTAAATCAGGATTGTCATATAGTTCTTTTATCTTATGAAGATCCGAAATTTTGTCTGAAAATATAACCGGAACTATTTTTAAAAACATTGATTCCGATTTGTTTTTTATTATACTTGA
>JAUVKB010000117.1 GCA_030596405.1 Deltaproteobacteria bacterium | reverse complement strand
ATTTCCTGGTACTTAAATTTGCCGATATATTAGGAGACATTCATAATGGATCAAACCAATTCATATCAGCGTGCACATTCACGCAGGTCTTTTGTTATAATAATGTTTTTTATAGTTTTTTTGCTTGGTATAGTCGATCTGGCTTTGTATGCGGGGTTTAACGCAATTGCAGTAAAAATATCGGCGGTTGCGCAAGACGATGCAGGATTGAAGGAATTGGTCGGATGGGCAGGAACGTTTCAGGATAAAATAAATATTTATTTTATCCCGGCAGCAGCCGGAATTTTTATTCTGTCGGGATTTTTACTATGGTTTTTTCTGCGGCTTTCCTTTATAAAAGCGGTCAAAAAATCGGGTAACAGAAGGACAAAGGAACAGGCTGGAGCCGTTGGTGAAAAGTCTGTCGGTCAACCTGCCGGTCAAATTGATAAAATTGATAAAAAAGTGAAAATGGATAATGAAAAACGTATGTTTTTATATCTGTTTTCCCTGCTCCAGAGGGAAGGCCGTCTCATGGATTTTTTTTCCGAGGATCTGAATCTTTATGAAGATGCTCAAATCGGGGCTGCCGTCCGCAGTATACACGGCAACTGTAAGAGGGTGATCGACAAAAACCTGGCGCCGGCGGCCGTGATAAATAAGGACGAGGGTGAGGATGTGACCATTGATGAAGGATTTGATCCTGGTTCAATTAATTTAACCGGGAATGTTATCGGTAAGCCGCCTTTTAAAGGGGTGTTGCGTCACAGGGGGTGGAAGTCCGGCAACATGGAAATGCCCGTCCTGTCTGGAAACCGGAATCCGAACATTATTGCTCCTGCTGAAGTTGAAATATTGTAGTTGAAATATTGTAAAGGAATTTATATATCGTGACCGAACCTGTTTTTATAGTCGGGATAGATCTGGGCACAACAAATAGTGTGGTTTCCTATACTGATGCTGATATCAAGGCCGGTAAAGAGCCGTATATCCGTATTTTTGAAATACCCCAGCTTGTTGGGCCCGGCGCATTGGAGAAAAAAGGGATACTCCCTTCCTTTATTCTTGTGCCGGGCAAACACGATGTTCCCGGTGAATCACTTGTTTTACCATGGGATGAAGCAAACCGCATAGCAGTTGGTGAATTTGCCAGAGAGCGCGGCGCTGAAATCCCCAACCGTCTCGTCTCTTCGGCCAAATCCTGGCTCTGCAACACAATGGTGGACAGAAACAAACCTATTTTGCCCTGGGCCCTGCACGGGGATGAGACAGGGACTGACGATAATACCTCAAGATTTTCTCCTGTAGAGGCTTCCGCAGCGATATTGCGGCATATCCGTGACGCGTGGGATTATTCCATCGCGGCCGGGGATGAAAGGCTTAAAATTGAAAATCAGGATATTTTATTGACGGTTCCGGCCTCGTTTGATGCTGTCGCACGGGAACTTACAGTTAAAGCCGCCGACATGGCAGGCCTTTCAAATATTACTTTACTGGAAGAACCACAGGCTGCATTTTATGCATGGATAGAATCTGCCGGAAATCGATGGCGGGAAATGGTTGAAAAAGACGATCTTGTTCTCGTTTGTGATGTGGGCGGCGGCACGTGCGATTTTAGTCTTATACGTGTTTCGGAAAAGGAGGGTGATCTTATACTGGAAAGGGTGGCTGTCGGGGACCATCTTCTTGTCGGCGGTGAAAACATGGATCTTGCCCTTGCATATTATATTTCCGGAAAAATGGCAAAAAAAGGCTGCAAGCTTGATGCCTGGCAGATGCGCGGTCTCCGGCACAGTTGCAGAAAGGCAAAGGAGAGCCTTTTTGCAAATCCCGATCAGGATAATTATCCGTTAACGATACTCGGCCGCGGCAGCAGCCTGATCGGCGGCGCCGTAAAAACAGAGCTTTTAAGAGACGAATTCAGACAGGTTGTTTTAGACGGGTTTTTCCCTGTTTGTGAAAGCGATGCAATGCCTGTTGAAAAACAGAAAGCAGGTATCCGTGAACAGGGCCTTTCATATGAGGCTGACCCGGCCATAACCCGTCACATAGCAAAGTTTATCAGCCAAATCCCCACCGCCGTGCTTTTTAACGGTGGCGTCATGAAAGCAGCGCCGTTGAGAAACAGGATCATGGATGTCATCTCTTCATGGAAAAAACCAAAGGGATCCTTATCGATCCGCAGTATCGACACAAACGATTTTGACTTTGCTGTTGCAAGAGGCGCTGTCTATTACGGGATAACCAGGCATGGAAAGGGGATAAGGATCCGTAGCGGCCTGAATAAATCTTATTACATCGGGGTTGCTGCGTCCGTGCCCGCTGTTCCGGGAATGCCCGCGCCGATCAAAGCCCTTTGCGTTGCGCCTTTCGGCATGGAAGAGGGGACGCGGGCATCAATTAAGGAGCAGGAGTTTGTTCTGGTTGTGGGTGAAGAAGTAAAATTCGATTTTCTGGGATCTTCATCACGCCGCGACGATACTTTCGGCACGGTAATCGAGGAATGGGAAGAAGATATAGAAGAGATCACTACCATAGAAACCGTTCTGGATGGTAATTACGGCGATGTTATTCCAGTGACCATCGAAATCAAGGTTACCGAAATCGGAACGCTTGAAATCTGGTGCGTATCAAAGAAGGGGAGCCGTAGATGGAAGCTCGAATTTAACGTGCGGGAGCAAAAATCACTTGGTTCTTTATGATAATCACTACATTATAGGTATCGATCTCGGAACCACTAACTCTGCCGTATCTTATGTAGATCTTACCTTGCCTCCTGCAAAGAAACCCCGCATAAAATTATTTAAGGTGCCGCAACTGACCGGGCCGGGCGAGTTTTCCAGCCTTCCTGTTTTACCCTCTTTTCTCTATATTCCCGGAACGTACGATATTTCAAAAGAGGCTGTTTTAATACCATGGAAAAACAAAAGCCGGCAAAATAATGACCATTTTGTCGGTGCATTTGCCAGGGATCATGGGGCCAAGGTGCCGGCCCGGCTGGTTTCATCGGCAAAAAGCTGGCTTTGCCATTCAAATGTTGACAGAAAGGCCAGGATTCTTCCGTGGGGGGCAGGGGATGATGTTTTTAAGGTTTCTCCCGTTAACGCAACCGCCTCATACCTGAAGCATATCATTAACGCATGGAACAGCAACAAGGGAGATGATGAAGAACTTTATCTTGAAAACCAGATGATTGTTCTTACCGTTCCCGCATCCTTTGATGAAGTAGCCAGAGAATTAACCGTTGAGGCGGCATCTGCGGCCGGTCTGCGCAATGTCACGCTTTTAGAAGAACCTTTGGCCGCATTTTACAACTGGTTGATACGTCACGAAGACGACTGGAGCGAATATGTAAAGCCTGATGAACTTGTTCTTGTTTGTGACGTTGGGGGAGGAACCACCGATTTTACCCTAATAACTCTGCGGGAGGTGGACGGCAATCCCCGTTTCGAAAGGATTGCCGTGGGAAATCATCTTGTTCTTGGCGGGGATAATATCGATCTTGCCCTGGCAAGGGGGATAGAAATGCGTCTGGGGAAAAAAACAGCTTCCCTGAGCCCTGATAGGTGGAAGGCTTTATGTCATGAATGCAGGCAGGCAAAAGAGATCATACTGGGCGGATCCGCGGAATCAAAAAAAATAACATTGATGGGGGAGGGGAGCAAGCTGATTGCTGAAACAATCTCTGTTGATTTGAGTCGCAAAGAGGTTGAAAAGGTTGTTGTGGAAGGCTTTTTTCCCCTCGCGGACTCTAAGACCGGACATAACATGCATGCCCGGAAAGGCATTACGGAATTTGGTCTTCCCTATGAACAGGAGCCGGCCATAACCAGACATCTGGGATGGTTCATGGAGCGGCATAAAGCGGATGTAATGGGCGTATTGGATAAGGATAATCATATGCCTGATCTGATCCTCTTTAACGGCGGGTCATTAAAACCGTCCATAATTCAGGAAAGAATCAGGGTTGCGGTGCGCCACTGGTTTAATGAAAAGGATGTAAATATCCCCAGGGTGCTTGAAAATCCGGACCCGGATCTTGCCGTTGCATTTGGCGCATCCTACTATGGTCTTGTAAAGATGGGCCGCGGTGTGAGGGTGGGAAGCGGTAGCGCGCGCGGTTATTACCTTGGAATCGCAAAGGAGGCGGGTGAAACCTGCAAGCGCGAGAACCTGAAAAACGGCAAAAGGCACGCTGTCTGCCTTGTTGAACGGGGACTTCACGAGGGGACGACTATCGAGCTGAAGGATAAAAAATTTGAAGTTTTGGCCAATCAGCCGGTTACGTTTGATATTTACAGTTCCAGTTTTCGTTCGGGGGACAAGTGCGGAGATATAATAGATGTAGACGATTCACTCTCTGTTCTTCCTCCGCTTCAGACGGTTATTCAATACGGTAAAAAGGGAGTAAGGACAGCCATACCGATAAAGATAGAGGCTGGTTATACAGAACTGGGGACTCTTTCTCTCTGGTGCTGTTCTCTGGTGAGTGATCATCGCTGGCGACTTCAGTTTCAATTACGTGATATATCTGCGCGGATCGATGTTTCTGATAAAGAGGTTTTTGCAGAATCGACAGTCAAACAAGTCGACGAAACCGTCCGAAAAGCATTTTTGAGTAAAAAGGACAACCGGCTGCTTGAAACCCTGACCAGGGATATTACGGCAATTGTGGAAAGATCTCGAGATAAATGGCCCCTTGGATTTATAAGAAACATTTCCGATACCCTGTTGGATATAGAGGCGAAACGGGGGATTTCGCCTGAACATGAAGGCAGATGGTTGAATTTTGCAGGATTCTGTTTGCGGCCCGGGTTTGGAGACGGATTTGATGAACATCGTTTACAAAAATTGTGGAAAATTCATAAACAGGGCCCGGTATATAGCAAAAATGCGCAGGTTTGTGCCGAATGGTGGATTTTATGGAGAAGGGTGGCGGGTGGATTGAAAGCCGGTCGGCAAAGACAGTTTTTTCAAGAAATTATTCCCTTAATTATGCCTAAAAAAGGGACGAAAATAAAGATTTCTCCCCAGGAACATACAGAAGCGTGGATGGCGGTTGCAAATATGGAACGTCTTTTGGTCAAGGATAAAATCAGGCTTGGACAGAGGCTTGTTTCCGAATTAAAACCGAAAAAATGCAAATCCCATCAGTTCTGGGCGCTTTCACGTATAGGCGCGCGTGAGCTTTTATACGGATCCGCAGACAGGGTTGTTCCTCCGGGTGAAGTATCGTCCTGGATCAAAACCATTCTGGATCAAAACTGGCGTAATCCAAAACCGGTGTGCAGGGCACTGTCACTGCTCGCTCGAAAAACCGGAGATCGCGCAAGGGATATTGATGATTCGCTTGTTGAGTCTATTGCCGACTGGATGTCGCAATACGATTCCTGTGTGTCTGATATAAGATTTATTAAAGATGTTGTTCCTATCGGGGCGCAGGAAAAAAATATAATTTTTGGTGAAACATTGCCCGCAGGCATTGTGCTTTATACGTAAAATCGGCGCAATTTTTTACTTTGTCGTCATCTATACCACTTTATCTTTCCTGAGCCGTCCTATCTTTTCATCAGTATATCCGCATATTTTTTTCAGCACACTGTCCGTATGCTCGCCAAGCCGGGGCGCAATAAAGTTGTTGTTGACTTCAGCCCTGCTCAATCTGACAGGAAAACCCGGAATCCTGATTTTCCCCAGTTCAGGATGGTCAAAATCGACAATATAATCATTTTCGATTATTTGGGGGTCATTTGCAGCTTCCAGTGTAGTGTTTACGGCACACATCACCAGATTTTTTTCAGTAAACAATTGCAGCCATTCCTCTCTTGTTTTAGTTAAAAAGGCTTTATTGAAGATAGCCACCAGTTCTCCGGAAGTATTCAGTCTCTTTTCACGGCTGTTGTATTTTGGATTCTGCGCCAGCTCGGGATGACCTATAAGCCCGCATACAACCCGCCAGTTTTCCTCAGTCGGCAACTGGGTATTTATAATCCACTTTTTGTCTTTACACAGGTAATAGTTGCGCAAGGGATCGGCTTCTGTCTGCTCGTGTCTCGGTATTTCGCGGCCGGTAAGAAGGGCTGTAAGATTGTTCAGGTACATCAGGTAATAGGCCGTTCCAAGAAGAGACACCTCAACTTCCTGGCCTATGCCGAAACGTTCCCGCATAAAAAGAGCGATCAAAATCTGGTAACTGGCCATGATCGCGGTCGCCTGATCAATAATGCCGAACTGAATTAAGAGCGGTGTGTCACCCGGTTCGCCCATGCAGTTCATAAAACCGGATTTTCCCTGCCCCTGGTAATCAAAGCCGCCTTTTGCAGCATCAGGGCCGCGGGAACCATAGCTTGTTACGGAAGCATAGATTATGTCCGGCTTTATCTTTGATAAAGCCGGATAATCCATCCCCATCTTTTTTACGGTGCAGGGTCTGAGATTCGTAACAAAAACGTCGGATTCTTTGATAAGGCTGTAAGCAATTTCTCTGCCCTCGGTATGAGTCAGATCGATTGTTATGCTCTTCTTGCCCCTGTTGGCACCTTCAAAAAAAATATTTCTGCCTCCTTCAAGGCTAAAATCAATATCCTTGTAAAGCGATAGTTTCCGGATAGGATCCCCTTCGCCTATCGACTCGATTTTTATTACTTCGGCTCCCAGATCGGAAAGTATGGCCGGCCCGCCGGGGCCTGCATGGAAAGTACCCCATTCTACAATTCTTATGCCTTCTAACGGCCTGTGTTTTTTTATCATTTCACTTATATTTT
>JAUVKB010000047.1 GCA_030596405.1 Deltaproteobacteria bacterium | reverse complement strand
TAAGGGAAATTGTCTGGATTTTGGTTGTGGCGCCGGAGACCTTGTTGAATCTGGAAGAAAGCAAGGGCTTTCTTATTACGGCGCAGAAGTTTTTTATGAAGGTGGCGATGTCAGCAAAGAGGTCGAAAAAAAAGGTTTGCTTGGTAATGTTGTGAAAAAGATCGAAAATGGGGTAATCCCGTTTCCGGATGATTATTTTGATTTTATTTCCAGTAACCAGGTTATGGAGCATGTTGAGGACATTGAGCAGACCCTTAATGAGATTTGCAGAGTTCTTAAGCCTGGAGGTATATCCGTTCACATTTTCCCTTCAAAAGGCGTCTTCAGAGAAGGGCATTGTGGTATACCTTTGCTCCATTGGTTTCCAAAAAACACAAAGGGCATTAGATTCTTTTATGCCTGGTTTTTCAGGTGGTTAGGGCTGGGCTATTTTAAGGATGAGAGATCTAAGGGGAAATGGGCCGGCGATTTTTTGGATTGGCTGGACGTAAATACATGGTACCGCACCCGCAAGGATCTCAGATTTATTTTTGAAAAGTACCTCTCATTTGAATCTTTGGAAGATGATTATTTGAGGTTTCGTGTTGGAAAATCAGGAAGAACCTGGAAAGGGAAACTTTTAGATGGTTTGCCGATCTCTATGTGGATAAAGAGAAGCTTGCTGCGGCAATTAAGCGGGATGGTAGTATTGGCAAGGAAAAGAAGTTTAAGATAAGATTTGTGTCATATTCCAAAAATAATAATATCCTGAAATTTGGTAAGTAAAATTATGTGCGGTATAGTTGGTTTTAGAGCAGAAAAATCTTTTCAATCGTTGTGTGATGATCTTCCCTGTGCTGTATCAACCCTCGCAAATCGTGGTCCTGATGATTCGGGCCTTTTTTTTGACCAAAAGAACGATTTAGGAATGGGGCACAGGCGACTCTCAGTGATTGACCTTTCTCCGAACGGTAGACAGCCTATGTCCAGTGATGATGGAAGTGTGCATATTGTTTATAATGGTGAAGTCTATAATTTTATGGAGATTCGCAATATCTTAGAGGGGTGCGGCCATAGCTTTAAGGGCGTTTCAGATACGGAAGTGATTCTAAAAGCATATCTTCAATGGGGGATAGATTGTCTAAAGCGTTTTGTAGGCATGTTTGCCCTTGCAATTTGGGATCGCAGAAAACAGCAACTTTTCTTAGCTAGGGATCGTCTTGGAATAAAACCCCTTTACTATTATTATAATGCCGGAAAATTTATTTTTGCATCTGAATTAAAGGCGCTAATGGCTTTTCGGTCTTTTCCGAAAGAGATAAATTCCAATGCCCTGCCACTGTTTTTGCATTATCAGTATATTCCAGCTCCTGAGACTGTTTTTAGAAATACTTTCAAATTATTACCCGGCCAGTATATAATTTATAAATTTAAAGACCTGAGAGTTAAAAGTTATTGGGAATTACCATGTGCAAGTCAATCAAAGAACAGATTATTTACTGATGAGCCAAGTTGTTTGGATAGCCTGGATGATGTGCTTACCCAGGCTGTTTCAGACAGACTTATAAGTGATGTCCCGCTTGGTGCTTTGCTAAGTGGCGGAATTGATTCTTCAGTGGTTGTTGCTCTTATGCAAAAAATATCCACTTCTCCTGTTAATACATTTTGTATTGGATTTGAAGAGCAGGCCTATAACGAGGCTCCCTGGGCCAAAAAAGTTGCACAATACTTGGGTACTGATCATACCGAACTCTATGTAAGTTCAAAAGAGTCCCTGGAAACCGTAGCAAGTCTTCCGGAAATCTATGATGAACCCTTTGCAGATTCTTCAGCGATTCCAACTGTTTTATTAAGCCGTCTGACCAGATCCCAGGTAACAGTAGCTCTTTCAGGAGATGGTGGCGATGAACAATTTGCAGGATATGTCAGATACTGGATGACAAGAACAATGGTTAACAGCTTCAGCCGGCTTCCCGTCAAGATAAAAAAAGCGCTTGCCCTTATATTAAATACAATACCTCCTGAGTTAATCAGTTCATTTTATTATATGATCCGTTCCGGACTTCCTCAACGCTTTCAGGTGGCAAATTTTGTGGACAAGTGGCAAAAGTTGTTAAGTCAGTTGGAAAAAACCAGCATTGCAGAGCTGTATCGCATGACGATCAATATCTGGCCGAAAGATATGATAGAGCAGTTATGTGGCCGTAAATTACCTCACAGCAGTTATGAAAGATTGTTTTCCGGCAGCAAAAACGAGCCCCTGCTGGAACGTCTTATGCGTATTGATCAAAAAACTTATTTGCCGGATGATTTACTGACAAAGGTGGACAGGGCCAGTATGGCTTTTGGCCTGGAAGTCAGGACCCCTTTGCTGGATCACAGGGTTCTGGAATTTTGCTCATGCTTGCCTGAAAACTTGAAATTTAAAAACGGAACCGGAAAATACCTCTTAAAAAAACTTCTTGCCCGTTATCTGCCGCAAAATCTCTATGAAAGACCAAAGATGGGTTTTGGTGTTCCAGTCGAGCATTGGTTAAGAACCGATTTAAAAGAGATGCTGCAGGACTACCTTTCACCTGCAAAAATTAGTAAAGATAGTTTTTTTTGCCCAAACCTTGTTGAAAAAATGCTCAAAGAACATATTTCCGGAAAATTTAATCATCAGCACCGGTTGTGGGGTCTGTTAATGTGGCAGATGTGGTGGGAGCGATGGATGATGGTCAAGATTTCTGACGGCTGCGAGTGACCTTTTTAGTTCTCCCGTGTCATTTTTCCATTTACCAAACCGTCATAAAGCATATCAATATCGTGCAAAAGGCGTTTTCTTGAATATTTTTGTTCCACAAAAAGACGCGCTCTGCCTGCAATTTTTTCTTTTTCGCAATCCCCTGCATCATCTGCAAGATATTTCAGACCGGCGGCAAAACCTGACGGGTCATCTTTTCTGCAAAGGATACCACGCTTGCAAACTTTAAAACCATTAGATAAAGACAAACCGTTATAATGCCCCAGAAGGTCAACAACACCGCCGGCGTCGGTCGCAATCACAGTGACCATTGAGGCCATTGCTTCAATAATGGAAAGAGGTGTGCCTTCATTTATGGATGTAAGAGCAAGTATATCCAAATCCGCATATACTTTAGCCACATCTTTCAACCATCCACAAAAACAGACGTGACCGGTCAAGCCCTGTTTCCTGCAATAGGATCCCAGCCGATTTCTTAACTCACCGTCTCCAACTACAACGAATTTAACCTTGATTTTTG
Source organism: Deltaproteobacteria bacterium (assembly GCA_030596405.1). Taxonomy (GTDB): domain Bacteria; phylum Desulfobacterota; class Desulfobacteria; order Desulfobacterales; family JAUVKB01; genus JAUVKB01. Next base: position 9,032 of record JAUVKB010000047.1, on the reverse strand, counting down.
AATTTTGTTCAAGAAAAATCCTTGCTGCATTAAAAAACATCAAATGATTTTTTATCGGCGCCAGACGTCCGACAATACCGATTAACAGCGTATCATCGCTTATATTCAATTCATGCCTGAGCTGTCCTTTTAATGCCTTGCAGTTAATAAAAGGTGTTAGATCAAACCCCAGCCCCACTTTTTTTATCTTGTTACCATCAGCAATCCGGTATTTCTTAACAAGATCCGTTTTCTGGGAATCGCTTATGGCGATGATAACATCCGTTGTTTTTGCCAACAGACGTTCAATAGTTATATAAATAAGCGATATCGTCCTGCCAAAATAACCTTCAAAGACATTGCCGTGAAAAGTATGCGCCGTATGTATATTCCGGCGGTAAAAACTGTTATATATCAATGTCGCAAGCCTGGCGATAAAACCCGCCTTTGCGGTGTGTGTGTGCACAATGTCGGGCTTGTCGTTTTGCAAAATTTTAAAAATTTTAACCAGCGCTTTGAAATCCTCAACAGGACTGATCTCCCTTTGCAGCTCCGGCACATAAACCGGTTTCTTGTCCAAAGGATCAATAATGTAACTCATGTCCCCTTCTTGTGGAGAAACTTTGCCGGCAACAAGTTTTGAATCAAATTTTTCCGGATTCAAGCCCTGCGTTAATTGATGAACATGAATAGCCGGCCCGCCAACATTCAAACGCGATATTACTCTTAAAATTTTTATTTTGTCTTTCTGCCCGGTTACCGGCGTAATGGCAGAGATCTTCTTATGAGCATGTCTATTTTTGAAAATATTAAACGATTTTCGAACAAGCTGCATAAAAAGTACAGTACAAAAACGAATATAAATACCTATAAAAACAATAGGTTTTAAAAATGAATGAGACGGCCTCAAATATTTTTCAAAAAAACGGTATACGCTCTTGTGAAACTCTGTAACAGAGCGCAATATATTGCTCTCACTGCTTCCTCCAATGTAATGAACAATAGACGGCCCGGGGAAATAGACCACTTTCCATCCATTTTGCCACATACGCCTGCACCAGTCCGCATCCTCCCAGTACATGAAAAAACGCTCATCCAGCAATCCTGTATCCAGAATCGCTTTTCTTCTTACCATCATGCATGCGCCGGAGACCCAGTCTACCTCCATGGGAGTTCTCCCGTCAGACCTTAAACTTAACAGATTTCGGGAAGTAATCGGATTTTTAGGGAACCATTTGGAAAGGAGTGAAGATCTTCCAAAAATAGCGGTCAACGAAGTGGGAAACGACCTGGCGGAATTTTGCAGCCTGCCGTCTATGTCAAGAATTTTCGGGCCCATTAAGCCGACATCCGGGTTGTCCCGCATAAAGGCCAAACATTTTTCAAACAGGCCGTCTATTACATGTGTGTCGGGATTTACGAGAATAACATAATCGCCCGTCCCCTGCTTCAAACCTTGATTGACGGCCTTTGCAAACCCCAAGTTTTGGTAATTTTTTGTAAGGATTACTTCAGGGAACTTTGATGCTATTCTGTCGATACCATCGGTGGAAGCATTGTCCTGAACAAAGATTTTTGCATCAATGCCATTTAACGATTTTTTTATGGAGCCAAGGCAGTTTATCAAAAGATTCGTGCTATTGTAATTAACTATGACAATATCCAGCATAATTATTATTTTCTTTATACTTACCAGTAAGTTGTGGTCTTATTTATGATTTCATGAACTGGTCTTCGGGAAAACCGGCGTTTTACAAACCTCTGCGTCCGATATGGGATAAAGCGCAGGACAACTCTTAAACATGGATTCGCCCTTAGTGGTACAAACTTAATTCCTTCTTCTAACCCGCATCCATAATCCTCTGAAATACCCGCGTTGCTTCATCAGCCACCTGGTCACTGCAAATCTTCCAACAAAAGAACGAATCTGCCCCCTTGTTATCATTAAAACGGTTTGGCTTCGGACATAGGCATCAATCGATTCGGAGACTGCCCGTGGATTGCTTCTAAATACCATCTTCCCCTGTCTTTCCATGGCCATTAAGTAGGCCGCGTCAAGACGTCCCTGGCGTCTCTCTATATCATGAAATCCTGCAGGCACGCGATACTTTGAAGTAGACTTGTCAACAAACAGAAAATCATCCTCCAAAGTATATCTTGTCCAGAGGTTCCAATCCTCCAGCTGGTCCATCTTCTCATCCAGCCCACCCCATTTTTCATAAAGCTCCCTGCTAAAAAGGACGCTCTGTATGGGCATGAAATTGTGGTGCCATAATGTAATCTTGCAAAACCTCTGCCTGTGACGCAAATTGTAAGACAATTCTTTCAACTGTAACGGGTCTTCAGAAACAACTTCCGTTTCTGTTTCCCATGCAAGTGAGTAGGCCGCTTTTACATTTTTCCCCGTAACGCTCTGTACCAGAACATCCACATGATCGGCAAAAAAAAGATCATCATCATCCAAAAAGTTGAGCCATTTGCCACCTGCCCTTTCAAGCGCCAAGTTGCCGGCTCGCGCCCTGCCAACCGGCCTGCCCGTGGAATAATACTTAAGATTCATTTCCGCCCCAAATTCTTCAAACACCATTTTTTCCGCCGAAGGCGGTCCGTCTTCAATCACCACCACCTCAATATTGGGATAGGTCTGATGCTTTATGGATAGTAGCGCCTCTTTCAGCCGACCGGGCCGATTGCAGGTCCTGACAAGGATAGATACAAGGGGATAACCAGATTTTGTTCCATGGCCCTTAAAGGGGAAAAATGCGCCTTCCCTGTGAAGTGCATAGTTCCATCCCAAAAAAGTAGGTTTGAAACCCTTTCCCCTAAAACAGCTTTCCCGACGATAATACTTAAACACCTTAAAAAACCGAAAGAAAACTCTGGCAATGGATCTGCGCCTGCCTGGAAATGATTGGGGCGCGATGACTTCACACATAAGTAACATAATCCCCTTGACGATGTCGGAAAAGGTACCGAAACGCGCCCGCAGGCAGAGGTTGGTCAGGGTGCCTTCTATGGCCTGAAGCGGTTTTCTTTCTCCGGGGATGGCATAGGTGTTATGAAAATCGGCGGCCCTGGGGACGTAACGCAATTTCCACCCGGCCGCCCTGAGACGCCATGAAAGATCCACATCCTCACCATACATAAAGATTCTGCGTTCAAATCCATTAACTTTTTCAATGGCTCTTCTCCTGAAAAGACACGCAGCACAGCTTACCCAAGGAGTTTCAAGCGTTACAGGATCATATATTTTCGGGTGCTCATAAGGAATCTGGCGCGCTTCCCATGCGCAGCCCTCGTCATCCTGCAGTGCAATGGACAAAAGATTTTCCACACACCCGGGCTCAGGTGTTACCTCCTGGTTCAGGATTAAAATCCATGGGGAAGACGAAATTTTAATAAGATGATTATGCCCGTTTCCAAACCCGATATTTTTGTCTCCATTCAGCAAAGAGCTTGACAGGAACCTGTCTTCATATTCACCTAAAAGCTCTTCGAGCCGGCAAACCACCTGCTCATTTTCACTATTGTCCCAAATATACAAATTGGGGCAATGATCCCGATACTGCAAGCAAATGCTCTCTAATTGTTCGCGTATCAGCTTCATGTCCGGTCTGAATGTAACTATAAGAATATCAATCAAGGGGAACACCATGCGGCAGAGACATCGATGATATGGACAAGCTCGGAAGCGGGGACAAGACGAACCTTTTCTTTCAGAGCCGGCAGCTCTTCACGAAGAATTTGATATGTCAAAGTATGGGGGTGGGCTATCGCTATGGCTTCACCATGTTTTTGAGCAACAACAACCATCTGTTTTATCTGTTTTCGTATAAAATCAGGCTGCTGGATATGATCAAGAAACACATCTCTCTGGGCAAAAGGGACTTGCAGCAGGCGAGCTGAAGGTTTGCATACGGTTTTAAGCGCCGTGCGGCTGTCAATAAAAAAGAGGCCTCTTTTTTTCAGAACAGACATGATTTGATGCATTTGCGCCGACTGAGCCGTCATCCTTGACCCCATGTGATTATTAACCCCTTTTATAAAAGGAACGGCATCCAGATCTTTATTAAGCTGACTGATAAGCTGGTCAGGCGACATTGTGGTAAGAAGCGCTCCCGGGCCGGGGTCGACTTTAGGATATTCAACCGGCTCCATCGGCAGGTGGAGCATGGTATCAAACCCTTTTTCACGGACTCTGTTTTCAATATTTTTCTGAAAGGGGCTGAAAGGGAGAAACGAATAGGTTAAAACAGCATCAAGACCTATGAATTTTTCCGCAATATTTCTGTCATATCCCAGGTCATCTATAATAATGGCAACTTTCGGCAAGTTGCCTGATATAATATCTTTGGGCCTGTCTTTAGGTTTAGGTGGAAGAATTTCATTTCTGGGATAAATTTCATAGGTTGGAATCTTAACAAGAGGCTGCTTTTGTATATGAAACCTTGCCGCAGAAGGTGCTTTTGCCCGTTTGTTTAAAATAACCCGTTTGTGCAAAATAAATTGATGGGCAAAAAATCCAGACACGACAATTATAAGGATCAGCAAAAACAGCCATGCAGAAATCCGTTTAAGATGTGTTTTTAAGGCAATCCCCTTTTTCGATCTTTGCTTCTTTTTTCGGACTGTCTTTTTTCTCGCCATTATAATTGTTATCTGTAAAAGACTCTTTACGATTTTGATCCGTTAAAAATTGAGTAACTTATAAGTATCTCAAGGGCACGCACAACCTGGTTGTCCGACAGGAGTTTTTCAATATGAAGCTTGCCGTGTCTGGTTCTTATATCCTGCATGTCCGGTTTTTCTTTGCTGTTTTTATCTTCCTTTGATTTGGTTTTGTCCGGTTTAATTTTCTCCGGTTCCGCATTCACACCGGGTTCTGCATCTAAATGATTCTTAAGATCCTTTTCTTTCAGCATCCTTCCGTCATCTTTATCCTCAGCTTCAACCTCAATATATTTTTGTTTTACCACTATATCCGGCTTAATACCCTCTGCCTGGATAGACCTGCCGCTCGGGGTGTAATATCTGGCGATTGTAAATTTAAGGCCATAACCGTCCCGCAACGATTCCACTGTCTGGACAGAACCTTTGCCAAAGGATGTTGTTCCAAGTATAAGCGCCCGTTTATGATCCTGAAGCGCTCCCGCGACAATCTCCGATGCGCTGGCGCTTCCGCCGTTAATCAGCACGACAATAGGATAACTTTGCCTTATAATATCAGAAGAATGAGCTTTGAAAATTTTAGTGTGCCGCTTGATACGTCCCTTGATGGAAACAATTATCCCCTTTTCAAGAAAAAGGTCTGAAACTCCTATGGACTCATTTAAAAGCCCGCCAGGGTTATCGCGAAGATCCAGGACAAGCCCTTTTAATGGGACTTCGCCTGATTCAAGACTTTCTAAAGCCTTTTTAATGTCTTTTGTCGTGTTGTCTCTGAAGTTGGTAACCCATATATATCCATAGCCCGGTTTTAAAACGAGAGATTTAACGCTTTCGATCGGAATAATATCGCGCACCAAATTAATATCCTTTGGTTCCGGCAATCCTTCCCGTACGATTGTTATAACAACGGGAGTCCCCTTGGTACCTCTCATCTTTTTCACAGCCTCCCACAGCATCATATCCTCTGTGGATTCGCCGTCCACCTTAACAATAATATCTCCGGCCATTATCCCTGCTCTATAGGCGGGAGTCCCTTCAATTGGGGATATAACCGTAAGCAGATTTTTCCGCATAGTAATAACAATACCGATGCCGCCAAACTCGCCATGGGTGTCCATCTGCAATTCTTCAAATGCCTCCGGGGGAAGAAGCTGCGAATGAGGGTCAAGGCTGCGAACCATCCCCTGAATCGCCTTTTGCATAAGTTCTTTTTCATCAACCGTGTCCACATAATTTTCTTCAATAATCTCAATAACATCGGAAAACAATTTAAGACCTTTGTACGTGTCCGTGCTGTCGGCCGAAAGCTGCCGGAAAAAATTCGGTCCTATTGTCCAGCATAAAACCAGAACCACTATTGCCAGCCATAGGCTAGCGTGTCGTCTCTTTTTTTCATTCATCCTGATTACTCCTTGTTAACCTTTTTTGATCCATTTTAAAGGATCCATCGGTCTTCCGTGATGACGCATCTCAAAATAAAGCTTGGGGCCGGTCATGGAACCTGTATCGCCTACCGTGGCAATAACTTCAGATGTTTCAACAAAATCACCTTTTGCTTTAAATAGTTCTTCCATATGGGCATAAACCGTATAATAATTATTGTCGTGATCTATAACGATCATATTGCCGTAGCCTTTAAACCATCCGCAAAAAAGTATCTGCCCGGACCAGACCGCATACACAGGTTCACCCCTGTCAGCGCTGATATCAATGCCGCTTCTGAAATTTTTTACATTCCGTTTCCGATCTTTATAATGGCCGAAAAAAGATACTATCTTACCTTTTACAGGCGCTTTAAGCAAGCCTTTAAGTAAAACAAAACTTTGTTGCGACACCTTTTTAACCGGTTTGGCAGACCCGGGTTTATCCGTGTCCGAGCTTAATGCTTTTATTGTCCCATCCAGGGCGACTGCGGCCTGTCTCAAGGATTCAATGACGGCCAACTCCAAAGCTTTTTCACTGCGTATCCTTGCAAGAAGTCCCGAGCGCTCCTTTTTTTCATAAGACATGTTCTTGATTTGCTTTTTTAAATCCTTTTCAAGAGAACATTTTTTTATCCTTTCCATATTCAGGCCTTCAAGCAGCAGATAAAGCTCGTCTCTATCCCTGATGAGCTTTATCCTTAAATTGTCATCATACTCAAGGATACGTTCCAGACTTGTTTTGCGTTGAAAAAGCTCGCATATGGATTCAGCAGAAGCTAAAATATTCATCCTGCCCAGCCAGTTCAGCTTGTAAAGTGCCGCCAGACGTCTATATACATAATCTTTATCGGCTTTAATCTTTTCCGAAAGATCAACAGACTCCTTTGCTGTTTCAGATATTTTTTGTTCAAGGTATAGAATACCTGTCTTTAAATCTGTGACATTTTTCCTTGTTTTATTCAGAGCCAGGTCTATCTCGTTTAATCTGCATATGACCGAGGTCTCTTTTTGTGTAATTTTTTTAACTTTTTTTCTTGTTTTTTCAATCTTTTTATATATGTCTTTGCTTGTTTTGCATGCCTGGCCGGCATCACTTTTTGCAATCTTTTCTTCATGCACAATTTTTACATATCTTTTTTTATTTTTTATATAACCGATTTGACCTTCATGTAAAATCTTCAGCCATCCGTTACCGTGAGTCAGTATGGCAACTTTTGTCCCTTTCCTGATTACGGCCAAAGGAGGTTTGGCCGTTCCCGGTTCAGGACGGAGGTTAAGGTTCTCAGCGGTTATAATGCCTGTCCGGCCGGATTGCGAACTAAAAATATCTAAAGGGTATAAAACCAGAATAATAGCTGCAACAATCGATATTATACCGATAACCTGCAAATACTTATATCTTGAACAAAAGCAAGGCAAAACGCAAAAATTTTGCGGAAAACCTATTCTTTTAAAAACTGTTTGAGAGAGATATAACACCCTAAATATCCTACAAACATGCTGCACAATATGATTCCGAATTGAACCTTTATAGAAAGGAATCTGATATGCAAAAGATCCGAGGCAAGCCCTTGTTTTATATTTGAAGATATGGCGACAAACACGGCAAACACGGCTAAAAGCCCTATGAGCCCACCGAGCGCTCCCTGGGCAAGACCCTGGATGTAAAAAGGAATTTTGATAAAACTATCGGTTGCGCCAACCAGGCGCATTATATCTATCTCTTCGCGCCTTGAATATAGAACAAGGCGTATGGTATTTGCCACGATCAGTATGGCAGCCATAAAAAAAAGACCGCCGATTGCATATCCGGTTAATCTGAACAGATTAAAAATATTTACAAATTGACCCAGCCATTTTTTGCCGTATTCAACCTCGTCTACCAGGGGGATCGCTTCTATTCTTGTTGACAGGTCTTCAGCTTTTTCAACGCCTTGTAATGATGCAATCATCCGGATTTCAAAAGCGTCGGGAAGAGGATTTTCCTTCAGGTTCTCTAAAATTGAAGATTGATGTTTCATCTGCTCTTTAAGCCTGTTTAAGGCATCTTCTTTTGAGATGAATCTCACATCCCGGACCCCGTACATGCTTTTGAGTTTTTGTTCCAAATCGACAAGCACTGTTTCAGGAATATCCGGTTTAAGATATGCCATTATACGTATGCCCTTTTCCCAGGAACGCATTATATCGTTTACGTTGATAACAAAAACCGCAAAAGTACTTACAATAAGGATAGACAGGGCGATTGTAATGATGGTAACCGTGCTCAGAAACCGGTTATACTTAATATCCTGTATCGCCCGTTTAAAGAATAACGTCATCCGACCCGCTTCCGTCTCGCTTCAGAACAGTTTTTGACGATTGAAAGTATCCCTGTTTAAGATATATTATCCGACAGTCTGTTTTGCTGATAAGCTCCCTGTTGTGGGTTGCAATAATAACTGTGGCCCCCCGTGTGTGAAACCTTTTTATGAGATCAAAAACAACACCGGCTGACTCTGCATCAAGATTGCCGGTCGGTTCATCGGCAAGTATTATCTTTGGATCGCCTACAACGGCCCTGGCAACGGCAACTCTCTGCTGCTCACCGCCTGAAAGGCTTGGGGGATAGGAATTAAGCCTTTCCTCCATCCCAACTGTTCTCAGCACGCTTCTTACCTTTTTTTGAATCAACCGGTTTTTTTTGCCCACTGCCTGGAGAACAATCGCAACATTTTCAAATACGGTTTTTGACTGGAGCAGCTTGTAATCCTGGAATATTATCCCGAACTTTCGTCTCAAAAAAGGCAACCGCTTATGGGAAATCCTTGACAGATTAACCCCGACAATCAATCCCTGCCCCTCTGACACAGGCTCTCCAAGATAAAGAAGCTTCATCAGCGTGGTTTTCCCTGCCCCGCTGGGGCCGGTGACAAAAAGGAATTCGTTTTTGTTAACATCAAGAGTAATATCGACCAGAGC
>JAUVKB010000150.1 GCA_030596405.1 Deltaproteobacteria bacterium | reverse complement strand
GCGGGTAAATGCGGGGGGAAGGTTCTTCCCCTGCATTTACTAAGGTTACTGTCCCACCAAAAACACCGATTGTTAAAAATATATAAAATAGGGTAATCAATAATCTAAAGCATTTTGTGTGCATCATTAAACTCTTTGGCCTCTTTTTTTTAGTCGTGGCAATCCCTTGTGGCTGCCCATAAAGGGCACCCACAAGGGGGTGCCCCTACAAAGGGCGAACACAAGGTTCGCCCCTACGAAATTACCATTTTAAACCCACCTCTATAAAATAACTCCGCTCCCTCCCCACGTAATATTCATAATATTCCTTGTCAAACAGGTTTTCCACGGAAAAGGAGATCTCAAAATTTTTCACAGGCGCAACAGTTATCTTTGTATCCCATAGCCAGTATTTTTCAGTATTACCGCCGTACACGTCTTTTACATCATTATTCAGCTCATTTTTATAAATTTTCCCCATATACTGGCCGGCAATGCTTGCGGTAATCCACCTGTAAGTAACTTCAGCGCCAAGATTAGCGGTTCTTAAAGGCATACTAGTTATCTTTTTACCCTCGACTTCGGGCTTATCATGTTTCTTTATTTCAGAATCATTATACGTATAATTGCTCCAGACCCTCAGCCAGTTAACAGGTTTGGCGCTGATTCCCAGCTCAATTCCGTCGATTTCAACCTCCCCTGCGTTATCTTTGTATTGATGAGTGTGTCCATCAATTTTTTCAGAATATCCGTAAATCAGATCCTCAATATCTGTATGAAAATAGGTGGCGGAGAGTTTTATCCGCCTTGAAAAAAAATATTGATCAACACCGATTTCATAATTCCACAAGGTTTCCGGATCAAGATCAGGGTTAAAATGATAGGTTTTACTCCCCGACGACCATGAATTGTAAAGATCATAGATATTAGGAGCACGAAATGCCTTGCCTGCAGAGGCTTTGATAATGGTATCGGCAACAGGTTTAAATACAAGGGCAACCTTGGGGCTTATGGCAGTTTCATCGGGCTCGTCAAACTTTTCCACACTCCCGACATTACCCGATTCTCCGTCAAAGGCCTCCCAAAAATCAAGACGAATACCCGTAAAAAGAGTAAGCTTGTCTATAATCTGCCATTCATCCTGAAGATAGGCCGCATAAAACCGGTCGCTCCCTTTGGTAATTATGGTCTTCTCGGTCTTGCTCTGCTCATCCCGAAAAAAAGAAATATTATATTTGTCATTTTCAAAATCATCATACCGGAAATATAAACCGAATGTTAAAAAATGCTCATCTCCCAAAGGCAGACTGGCCTGCAGATCAGTAAACCAGGAGTAAGAATCGCTTTCAGATAATGTCCCCTTGGCGTCATAATAGCTTTGGGTTAAGGACGGATAAGCTGAGGTGTACCATTTATCCCTTTTTTGATATCCGGTTTTACCATTAAAGAGAACTGGCCCAAACATCTCTTTGTATACCAGAGAATAGTTGAAATTCTCTTTTTCGCTTATTCCGGAATAGTAAGCATAATTTGAAGGTTCAACGCTTGCGCTTTCTCCTCCGCCAATATCAACATTTCCGCTAAATGTCGGGTTCCCATTTTCATCCCTCAAATAGGTGTGCGGCCTTTCATAATCATATTTGTGAAATCCCTGCTGGAAATTAAAGGCAAGACTTCCGGTATCGGTTAGATCGTATTTAGTTTTCAGGTTAAAGTTCCATCGTTTGGCGCTATTATCGCCCCTGTCGCCGACCACCCATTTGCGGGTTCCCGAAGTATTTTCAGTTCCCCAGCCCCCTGTAAGGGTTCCTGTTCCGGAACTGATCGATCTTGTTATTAAACAAGTTGGATAACCCTTTGTCTCTTCCCGTTCAAAACCAAGACCTATGCTCAGTTTATCCATGAACCTGTCGCCTATATTAATGCTGTACCGGTATGTATCGTCGTGATATGTATCGGAGCGACCGTATCCGAATTTTGTATTTGCATAAAACTTATCTGGAGTTTTGGTAATAATATTGATCACACCGCCCATGGCATTGCCGCCGTATAAAGCAGATGCGGGTCCCCTGATAATCTCGATCCGCTCCACATTTTCCGTACTGATAGTGTTCCAGTCAACACTGCCGTTGTACCCTTCATTCAACGGCAGCCCGTCCAGCAAAATCAGGGTCATATCCTGTCCGGCCAACCCCCTGAGTTGAACCTTGGCCATGGATTCGGAAAGTCCCTTGACCCGTTTGGCAAAAACGCCGGTTTCATATTTTATGGCTTCATCAATAGCATGAATTTTATGTTTTTGAATATCTTCACTGGTGATTACGGTCACGCTGCCCGGCGCGCTATCCACATTTTTTTCCGTTCTTGTTGCCGTTACCACCACTTTGCCGAGCTTGATGATTTTGCCTTCGTTCTCATCCTCTGCAATGGCAAAGCCGTGGAGGATAAAAACCAGCCCGAATATAAATGCTCCTAACAAAAATTTTCTCATTTTAATATCTCCTTTCTTTAAAATTCTGGTGTTTTTTGACTATCTTTGACACCGGACCTCCATTTTGATAGAAAGAAAAATGGAGGATTGGTCAGTTTTATGTCAAACCTGTTCTCCACCGGAAGGGGGATATTTCCATGGCCTGGAACCCCCCTTCCGGTTTTTTTAAAAAATCGTATTATAGATGTTCAGATAAGAGTATGTTTCCGGCCGACAATGCAGTGAAATTATTTATGTGACGGCCTATATCTATCTCCTTTTTTAAAGATACCTTCCTATTTCATAAACCCACCTTAAAGCCGATATATACAGTATTTCTCCGGCATATAATCCATAAAAAATCTTTATGGCAGCGATGCCGGTGGATGCTGTCAAAAATACCGCCATAATTCCGAAATCCACCGGATTATAGCGAAGATCTTTCAAATATGTCCTGTCCGGATAGGCGCGAAACCCTCTGCTTTCAACCGATGCGGCCAGAACCCCGGCCCTTCTTACGGAATTTGCAAGCACCGGCAACATGGTATTCATCAGACCTTTAAACAGGTTTTTGATCTTCAGCGGGTTAAACCCTCTAAGTCTCTGAACTTCAATTACGGTAAAAATCTCGGCCAGCAGAATCGGTAAAAATCTAAGCGCGGTAACCACCATGAACGCGATGCCATAGGGAATTTTCAACTTGACCAGACCCAAAAGCATCTTCTGTGGCGGGGTTGTCCAGCATAAAAGAAGCCCCGAGGCTGTCATGGCCGAAAATCTCAACCCCTGAATCAATCCATAAAAAAATCCTTCTTTGTATACATAAAGACCCCCTGTAATATTCCCCAGTACCGGAAAATCCTGAGGTATAAGGGTCAGCACGATTGTGCGGGGCCACTCTCTGTAAAAAAGGGCCTGGGAAAATATTGTCCCCCACAGGCCAAGTGCAATAAAAATAAATGCTATCCAATACTTGTTTCCGGAAAGACGCGCCGCAGGATAAGCAAAAAGAGGGATGATAAACAGGCAAAAGAGTATTTTTTCATTATCCAGGCTCACCACCATCAGGGACATGGCACAAAGGATGGCAACCTTGGTCCTGGGATCAATATTATGGATAATCGTACCACCGGTATCCGGCTCTGCTATATCTCTGGCCTTAAACATCTTCTACTATCCTCCCCCCGTTCATAAGCAGAATCCTGTCGGCATATTGGAGCGCCACGTCAAGATTATGGGTTATAAAAAGGATGGCGGCTCCCTGCCTTGATTTTATTTTTAAGTAATTCATCAAACCCTCAACATTAGCCCTGTCCTGCCCCTGGGTCGGTTCATCTAAAAGAAATACCTCAGGATTCATGGAAGCAGCCGCCGCTGTTGCCACCCTTAAACGCTGCCCGCTGCTTAAGGAAAAGGGGGCATCTTTTTTGAAATCGCTTATGGTCAGGGCCGCAAGTGTATCTGAAAGAATGCCGGAAAGCTTGTGCATAGGAACTTTCAATGCCTTTGGTCCGAACTCCACCTCTTTTTTCACAGTATTGCAAAACAGCATCAGATTCGGGTTTTGAAATACAACCCCAACCTTTCCTGCCAGTTCAAAAGAGCTGGTATTTTTTGAATCGATCCCCAGAATCTTTACGGTTCCGGTTTCAGGTTTTAAAATTGCTGCAAAATGAAGGAGAAGTGTCGATTTCCCGGTGCCGTTATCCCCAAGGAGGGCAACCATCTCTCCCCTTCTTACAACAAGAGATAGACCATGCAGGTCGAAACCATTGTTTTTTTGATATCTAAAACAGATATCCCTTGCCTCCAGAACAATCTTTTTTTGGCAGGGGGCAAAGCCGCTTTTTTTAAATTTTTGAAGCCTCTGCCTATGGGAATTCAATGTGAGCTTTTTATCCTCCGGCAGCCAAAGTCCGAGCCTTTTGAATATATCCCGCCGCATACAGGCCTTTTTTTTATCTTCGTCAAGTAATATCCGGCCTTTTTCCATGACAACAATCCTGGAAACGTGGCGAAAAACCGCAGGGATCCTGTGTTCAGCCAGGATAATGGTCATCCCCTCCCTGTTTAATTTTAAAATGACATCAAGAACTTCCCTTGTGCCGATTGTATCCATCTGACTAAAAGGCTCATCCAGAACAAGAACCCGCGGCCGCATCGCAAGAGCCGAGGCTATAGCCAGTCTCTGCTTTTCTCCACCTGAAAGGGAGGCTGTGGCGCGATTTCTGAAATCCCTTAATCCCACAGCAGAGAGGGCATAATCTATACTTTTTTCAATCTCTTTGCGCTGAAAACATAGGTTTTCAGGGCCAAAAGCAACCTCATCTTCCACTCTTGTTGAAAATATCTGATCATCAGGATTCTGAAAAACCAGCCCCACTTTGCGGGTCAGCTCGGCCATGGGGGATTTTTTAGTATCCTTTCCAGCGACAGATACGCTTCCTTTCATAATACCGGCTGTTTCATGGGGTATCAGGCCGTTTAAAGTTCTCAGCAGCGTTGTTTTTCCACATCCTGTGGGTCCCGCAATAAGGATAAACTCTCCTTTTTTAACACGAAGATTCAAATCTCTCAGGGTCGGCTCATCCCTTCCCTGATAAGTAAAACCAAGATTTTTCATTTCTATCATCTAATAGACCGCCTTGAGTTTCAAACCGAGACGGATGCCAAAAGGAACCGCAATGGCAGTATAAAAAAATCCGCTTATCAGCAGATAGATCGCTATGTACCAGTAGTCATAATAGAGACGATAAAGAAACATATGCATATTAAACCAGACAAAAGATATTAAAACAT
>JAUVKB010000008.1 GCA_030596405.1 Deltaproteobacteria bacterium | reverse complement strand
GCTGTGGGTTTCCGTTTTCTTCTCCTTTATGCCACAGAGTTATGCTGGAACCATCCCTTTGATATTACAGGATCATCGGGGGACATGAAATAGATTATATGGACACTGAATATGAATCTTTAAAGGAAAGCGCTCATTTGAGAGATATTGTTTTAAATACCAGTGATAGCCGCTACCCACATTTCCTGGTTATAAATGACAAAGATGAGCTTGTGGGAATGCTCAGTATGGGGGACCTTAAAAATTGTCTGCCGGAAATAGAAGAGTTAAATGAATTGATTGTCGCGGCAGACATTATGACAAAAAATATTTACTGCATCACTCAAGATGATAATCTGGCCACCGCCTTTGAAATTTTTGAAGGGAAACAGATTTCCACCCTTCCAGTGGTCGATGTGAAGAATTCTAAAAAAGTAGTCGGGGCTCTAAAAAAAAATGATTTAATTTTAGCCTACAATCAAAAAATTTTGAAAACCGGCATGTCTCGTTTAAACAAATATACTTTACTTTAGATATTGTCTTTACAAACTACCCCGCCGCAAGCGGCGAGGTATAAAACCCAAGGGCTTTAATTGCCTCCCAATGGATTCATGTGACGATTACACAAACTTATTGAAAAGCTAAAAAAATTTATAAAAGTCCCTCGCTTTTAAGCGTATTTAAAATACTAATTACAGATTTAGCACGGTTCATTGTATAAAAATGAAGCCCCTGCACACCATGCTTGAGCAAATCTCTGCATTGCCGTGTGGCAAAATCAATCCCAAATTGCAATATAGCCTCCTTATCGTCTAAAGCTATCTTTGCCAGTCCCTGGCTCACCTCATCCGGAATCATTGTTCCGCAGACTTTTGCCAGGGCTTCTGTCATTTTAACCGTATAAATCGGCATAATACCGGGTATTATCGGCACAGTTATTCCGGCGGCCCTGCAACGATCAACATAATCATAAAAAAATTGATTATTGTAAAAGTATTGCGCAACAATATATTCAGCCCCGGTTTCCTGTTTCAGTTTAAGATATTCAATATCCTTTTCTTTGCTTTCCGCTTCAAGATGCCCTTCAGGATAACCGGCCGCACCTAGACAAAAGTCATACTTCTCACGGATAAAGGCAAGCAGCTCTGAAGCATACTTTTTCGCATCAGGATGTGGTTTAAATTCTGCATCCCCCATTGGTTCATCACCGCGTATGACAAAGATCGTCTCAATCCCAAGGTTTTTAAACCTGTCCAGAACAGAGGTTAAATCATCAGGCTTTAAACCAACACCGGCAATATATGCCACCACGTTGAATTTTTTCTCATTTTTAAGTTTCTCCACAAGCTGAAAAGAGCCTTCACGGGTCGAGCCGCCTGCGCCAAAAGTCACCGATACATAATCAGGTTCGGCCTGTGCAAGATTATCAAGGGCTTTGTCAAGATTCAAAGCGGCCTTTTCAGTCTTTGCCCTGGAAAATTCAAAAGAGATTACAGGTCTTTCTTTTTTTTCTTTTAATAAATCTGTTACTCGCATATTTTCTCCTTCATTAATTTTAAAATTAATGCTGTTAAACTGGTAATTGAACAAGGGTACAAAGTATCAGAAGCCGCACACAAACGCCTGATTCAAGTTGTTACGTGGCCATCACATTAGACTATAGAATAATTGGGGCCTCCTCCTTCGGGGCATGTCCATGTGATATTGTTGAACGGGTCTTTTATCTCACACGTTTTGCAATGAAGACAATTGGAGGGATTCAGTTTCAAACGTATTTTCCCTGAATCCTCCCCTTCTATTTCATAAACATCTCCGGGACAGAAGCGGGTACAAGGATTGCGGTAGAGTTCAAAACACTTGGTTACACAAATATCCATATCATTCACTATAATGTGGCAAGGTTGATCCTCCTCGTGCTGTGTCCCTGAAAGAAATACACCTGTCAACTTGTCAACATAGAGTTTGCCGTCAAAATCCTGGGCAGATGGCTCTGAACCCTCAGGGGCCTTCTTTTTTGCAAGTTTTTTCAGGGTAGAGCTATCCGCTTCTATAGATAACGGGTCCTTTATACCTCTCCCACCGGTAATATACTGAGCGCCAAGGTGTATAAGCTTGAGCGCGCCTTTTTTGCTGAGAGCCTGGCTAAAATTGCGAGCCTCATAAAGTTCGTCATTGATCCAGCTTTTTTTGACGTCCGATTCATAAACCTGCAAGGTTTTTTGTGTAAAATCGTTTTGTTCCAATGCCGTGATTATAGCTTCTGCCGCCAGCATACCGGATTTCATGGCGGTATGTACCCCCTTTAATCGCTGAATGTTCAGCATGGAAGCGCTGTCGCCCACAAAGAGGGCTCCATCCACAGCAAGTTGAGGCATGGTGTAATATCCCCCGGCGGAAAGGGTCTTTGCGCCCTGTTGCAACACCTTCCCGCCCTCAATGATTTCAGCAATAAAGGGATGTCTCTTGAACTGTATAAATGCGTTATACGGTTCAAGGAGAGGGTCCTCGTAATCGAGTCCCACAACAAGCCCTATTGAAATCATATTATCCTTCATCTTGTATATAAATCCTCCACCCTTTGTGTCCAGCCCCAGTGGATAACCAAAGGTATGCACTACCGTAGTGTCGGATGACAGGAAAGCGCTTGTTTCGGGAAGTTCGATCACTTCTTTGATGGCTGTCTCAAAAACCTGGGGCATTTTGCCGGAAAAAATCCCCATTTTTTGGCCTATATCCCGTATAAGGCTCCCCTTGGGGCCTTCCCCGAATACGGTTGCCCTGGCGAGAAGATCGATTCCAGGTTCGTAGTTTGGTTTTTTATTGCCGTTTTTGTCCACACCCTTGTCTCCGGTGCGGACGCCCAATATGCGGCTTTTGCCTGAATCGTACAAAACCTTAGTCCCTGGAAATCCCGGAAAAATATTTATTCCAAGCTCTTCGGCCAATTCTCCCAGCCATCTGGTGAATTTGGAAAGGCTTATAATAAAGCATCCATGATTGTGCATATATTTTGGAGTGAACGGCACAGTAATATTTTTTTTCCGGGTCAAAAAATAAAATTCATCTTTGCACTCGGTCTCTTCCACCGGGCATCCTTTTTCGAGATAATTGGGAATCAACTCCTTTAAAGCCAGCGGATCAAGAATAGCTCCGCTCAAGGAATGAGAGCCTATTGTATCTCCTTTTTCTATAAGGCATACTTCGATCTCTTTCCCCTTTTTTCCGGCAAGGTTCACCAGATGAATAGCGCTGGCTAAATTCGCCGGCCCGCCCCCAACAAAAAGGACGTCAAACTCCATTTCTTCTCTTGACTCATTCATTTGCTCTATTCCTAAATATTATTTATTTTTTTTATTTCTTCAATAATAGCAGGGACGACCTCAAACAGGTCACCGACGATTCCATAGTCGGACTTTGAAAAAATTGGAGCCTCCGAATCCTTATTTACAGCCACAATATTTTTGGACGTCGACATGCCTGCAACATGTTGTATGGCGCCGGAAATTCCGCATGCTATGTATAAATTCGGCGATACAATTTTTCCGGTTTGTCCCACCTGGTCACCGTGACTGCGCCATCCTTCATCAACTGCGAATCGCGAAGCGCCCACTGCGCCGTTGAGCAGGGCTGCCAGCTCCTCAATAAGGGCAAAATCGCCATTTGTGCCGTGACCACCTGACACGACTACATCTGCTTCGGTTAACTCTATCTTGTCACCCTCGTCCTTTATTCTTTCAACCACGGATGTTTTAATTTCTCCGGCCTGAACAACCGGTTTATCAACAACTCCGGACTTGGGCGCTTCGACAATCGGCATAACATTGGGACGGATCGCCGCAATGGGGGGGGTGCCTGACAGTTCCACGTCGGCTATGATTTTTCCGCCGAACATCGGCCTCGTATACACCAATTTTCCATTGTCGATTTTGATGCCGATACATTCCATGACCACGCCGGTGTCGAGCCGTGCCGCCAGCCGTGCCGCCAGGTCTTTACCCTGCATGGAAGCCCCGAGAATCACGAGCTTCGGGTCATGGGCTTTAATTATATCCGACAAAACATTTGTATAACCGTCAGTTGAATAATCAGACAGTGCGGGATCATCAACCGCTAAAATAGTGTCTGCCCCATATTTTCCGAGCTCCCCTGCAATTTTTTCAACATCTGATCCTAAAACCGCAGCTGTCAAGTCTGAGTTCAGGCCATCAGCAAGACGGCGTCCCTCGCTAACAGCCTCGTAAGTTACCTTACGAAAGGCTCCATCCCGTTGTTCCGCAATAACAAACACACCTTGTCCCATTTTTATCTCCTCTTATATCCAACATCTCTTTTGGTTTATTCGCCAAATAAAACTCTTTTATTTTATTGACCTTATAGAATCTTGGCCTCCTCATGAAGAATTTTAACAAGACTTGCTGCTTTTGCCTGGACGGAATCACCATCGATCATTTTTACAGCATCTCTTTCAGGCGGAAGCTTCATCGCGGTAATCTTGACCCTGTTGCTGGCGGCGCCAACGGTTCCCGGCTCAACACCGATATCAGCCAGGGTCTTAACGTCCAATGGTTTCTTCTTGGCTTTCATGATTTCAGGCAGTTTCACATATCGTGGTTCGTTAAGTCCACGCTGAGTGGTAAACAGAAGGGGCAACGCAGCTTCAACCACCTCTGTGAGCCCTTCTAAAACTTTTTTGCATTTAATTTTTCCATCTAAAATGTTTTCCTCAATTACCTGTGAAATCTGGGGAATGCCCAAAAGTTCCGCAACGGCTGAACCAACCTGATAATTATCATCGTCTACAGCGCGCTGACCCGCAATAATCAGGTCGTAGGGGATATCTTTCAGCGCGGCAGATAAAATCTTTGCCGTTGCAAGGGCGTCGCCGCCCTCGGCAAGAGGATCATCTATAAGCACAGCCCTGTCTGCCCCCATTGCCAATGCGGTTTGCACTGTTTTTACGGTTTTTTTTGATCCCACTGATAAAATGGTAACCGTACCGCCATGAGCTTCTCTGATTCGCAATGCTTCTTCCACTGCAAATTCATCGTAAGGGTTCATAACCCATTTTATGGCGTCTGTTTTTATGGACACACCATCTCCTGCAAGCTGAAGCAGCGACTCAGTGTCCGGCACCTGTTTGACAAGAACGGCAACTTCCATGTCACACTCCTTTCATATAATGCCGAACTGAACTGATAGTTTGCGCCGGGTAACGGCAAAGCTGCTTGGCCGGGCAAATTCGTCAGATCGGGCGTTTGGTTGCCGCAGCGCAACGCGCCGCAACAATACGTTATTTATGTTTACGTAGTGATAATACAGAAAATTATATCTATTTGTCAAGTATTTGCATCCGAGTTTAAAAAAGTTCCATAAGAAAAACGATTCCGTAAAAAGACGAGTTTGGCCTTTGTAATTGACATTATTTTATTTTATGCTATTTATATATTATATGAAGGGTTAAATAAACTTGAATTAAATTCATATAATTTTTTATTTTTTTTAAACAAAAATATAAATTCATATAATTTTTAAACAAAATATTAATAGAAACATAGGTATTGTTATAATCTGAAACCAAATGGCGACACTAAAAAAAGGGGGTATTTTTATGGATTTCAATCTTACCATGGAACAAGAGATGTTGCGTGATTCGGTGCGTGACTTTGCTGAAACCGATATTAAGCCGGTTGCGAGAGAACTGGATGAAAAAGAGGAGTTTTCTCTTGAAACAATGCAAAAGATGGCTGATCTCGGCCTCTTCGGGGTGTTTGTCTCGCCAGAGTATGGTGGACAGGGCATGGACTATGTATCATATGTTATCGCCACTGAAGAGGTGGCCAGAATAGACGGTTCTCATGCAGCTACGATTGCGGCTGAAAATTCTTTAGGGATAGGGCCGCTCTACTATTACGGCAATGAAGAGCAGAAGAAAAAGTACCTTCCTAAACTTTGCAGCGGTGAAGCGCTCTGGGGCTTTGGTTTGACCGAAGCCAACGCGGGTTCAGACGCCGGCAATGCTAAAACAACCGCTGAGTTAGACGGCGACGAGTGGGTGATAAACGGAAGCAAAATCTTTATTACCAATGCCGCTTCTGAAATCACTTCCGGTGTGACGGTATTGTGCCGGACAGGCACACGAGGTGACGGCCGCCCGGAGCTTTCCTGCATAATTGTTGAAAAAGGCACTCCGGGGTTTACGGCAAAGGAGATGCACGGAAAGATGATGTGGCGGGGTTCCAATACCGGCGAGCTTTATTTTAAAGATTGCAGGGTTCCAAAGGAAAATCTTTTAGGGCCAAGAGGCAACGGCTTTTATCAGATGATGGAGACATTGGACGGAGGCCGTCTCTCAATAGGAGCCATGGGGCTTGGGGGTGCTCAGGGCTGTTTTGATATGGCAATTAAATATAGCAACGAGAGGGAACAGTTCGGCAAGCCCATATCTAAATTTCAGGTAAACGCTTTTAAGCTGGCAGATATGGCCGTTGAAATTGAGTGCGCGCGACTCCTTCTTTACAAGGCTTGCTGGTTGAGAGACAACGAAAAAGATTTTGGAAAGATAGCTGCTATGGCGAAATTGCGTTGTTCTGAAGTTATGCACATGTGCGCCAACCATGCTGTTCAGCTTTTTGGAGGATACGGGCTGATGAAAGAGTATGATGTAGAAAGATTTTACAGGGACCAGAAACTTTTGGAAATCGGAGAAGGAACTTCAGAGATTCAGCGTCTTGTTATCTCAAGGCATATAGGGGCCTGATGATCGCTTTAGAGCAAACTCATTCCACTTGTTTTAAAGCTGTCTTTATGCCTGTCATAATGTTACTGCCCAATAAAAGGTAATAACCTTTTATTGGGTGTAGCAGAACATTATAAGCCCTTTTTAATCAAGAAGTTTTCTTTTAATCTCCTGGACCTTCCGGTTGCCCGTCAATTTTATAAAATTTGGGTTAGACATAAGTGTATCCATGTCGCCCGAAGTTATCGCTTCTATTATAGCCGGATCCTGTAGAACTTTCTGAAAGTCAGGATCGCTTTGCAGCGAGAAGATGATATTTATGATGTCATTGTCTTGCATCATAGTTTCCCTGAGGACTTGTGTTTCTGCAGCCATAGATCTTTTCAGTGAATTATCGTGTTTCTCCGCGCTTGTATCCTGGGTTGTATTACAAGATTTCAGACGGATTGCCCGGATTTTTGATTCATTAATTTTTATTGTGCCGAGACTGTCCGATTTCAATGTGTAGACACCATTACTAAAAGAGACGATTTTCCCGGAAATCGAGCTGCCGTCAGTCAATTCTATTTCTCTTGGGTCTATTCCTCTTGGATTTTCAGCAATCACATCACCGCATAAAATTCCCAGTAAAAAGAAAAAGCAAGCAAGTATACGTTTCATTATTTTCTCTTTCGATAGCATTGTTGTCTTATGTGTCTATGAGAATAAAAAAAATATAAATGCTTTGTTACAGAAGGTCAACAATTATTGTTTTGCAGTTTTTTCCGCCTTTAAGACGGCTGTCGGGAAAAAATCAGGTGAAGGAGAAGGGATGACATGCACACGGATGTTGAAAAAGAATAGCCGTTTTACATTTTGTGCCGCAGCAAAGCTGCGACACAAAATGTAAAAACTGTTATGCTCGACACCGTTCAGGCAAGACAGCCTTCTCACTCCAGCCTTTCGGCAGTTTTTGGCCAGGTTTTTCGCCTAATTTTTCCTTTCTTTTTGGAAGGCCCGGTCTGGCGTACTCCATATGACCTTCTTTCAATGTCCGTCCATTAATAATAGCTTCGGAGCGGAGTCGCCGGCCGATGGTTTTTTCCATCTGTCTGCCCAGCCAGAGGATCCGGTCGATATCATAACCATGCTCAATCCCCATCTCGTCAATCTGAACCAGAGTATCTTCCAGAGTAATGAGCCCGACATAGCGTGGATCATCATAATAATATTCACCTGTTCCTTTTGTGGGGCAGTCATCCAGGAAGTTGGCAGGTTGCCCGCCAAGACCTCCAAGGGTTGCCTCAAAGATTGTAATTCCCGCATGCAGAGCAGCCAGAACCGATGCTGAAGCCACACGTTTTGTCTCATGAAAATGGGCGATATGATATTCGGGGTTGGGAATTTCATCCAGTATCATGGAAAAATATCTATAAACATCAGCAGCGGAAGCGCTGCCGTCGTGATCGGCATGTTCAATATCATGCGCGCCGATTTCCAAAAATCGTTTTGTAAATTCAACAGCGTCTTTCAGATCCGTGGCGCCCCCGATCGGACTGCCCCAGATTGTGCTGACCGTGCCGCACATTTTTATGCCCGCGTCATTACATTTTTTGATACATCGTTCCGCTTCAGCCCAATAGTCGGGAAGCGTTGTTCCGGAATTGGCAAAATGATGTTCTTCTTCGGTAGAGACCATCATCAATATGCGATCAGGCCCGATTCCCCTTTTTTTCATCTCTATGGCGCGGTCTACGGCAGGTTCACGGATTGTAATGGCTGTCAGGCAAATGTCATCATAGTTAACGCCTTTTCTTTCACAGCGCTTTTTAAAGCGATCCCCTCTCAAGTGAACAAACAGTTCTTCCGCATCTTTAAATTGCGGCATCAGGTATGGATTGCCAAGATTGGTTACTTCGATATCACGGCAACCTGCAAAAATAAGTTCTTCCAGATAAAAAATCTTTGCCGCGGTAGAGATGAATTTTTCTTCGTGTTGAAAACCGTCTCTGATGGTAATGTCGCCCACGGTTACCTTTTTAGGCATTCTTTCAAATATTTTCCAGTAATCATATTCTGTCATGGCTATTATCTCCTTTTTAAATAATTTTTTAAATTTCAGATAATTTTCCTGCGCTAAATAAATATATTGTTTTAAACATTAAAAGCGGAAGTTCCCAAAAGCAGGCTCACCTATCGGTTTCAGCAGACTTATCTCAAATGCCATAGCGAGCCAGTCGCGGATCTCAGCAAATTTGAGTACCCTGTCATTTAATATGCGTGCACCGCAATAGAATGGGTGTGCTTCTCCGTCATACTTTTCGATCATTTTTTCACTAAACGCCTGCCTTTCTTCTTCCGACATGGGATTCCCCTTGACCTCACGTTTCCGTTCCTCGATCGATAAAAGCACGCCCGCCGCACTCCGGCCGCTCATTACCGACGTGCGTCCGCGCATGGTGTCAAAGAGGAAATGAGGACGGTAGGCCCTTCCGCACATGCCGTAATTTGCAGCGCCGTTATCAGGGCCGATCACAAGCTGGATTCGCGGTACCTGGGCGCACGAAACCGCTCTTACCATGTCTGCGCCGTATTTGCCGATCCCCATATGTTCTGATTCCGTCCCGACCATGTAACCGGGAGAATTCTGTATAAAAAGAATCGGAATTTTTTCCTGTGAGCATCGTACAATCCATTCTGTGACCTTGCGCGCGGATTCCACAAATACGATGCCGACTCCATTGGATGCAATCACGCCGACTGGAAGCCCTTTAATGCGTATTTTACCTGTTGCTATATTGCTTCCTCTGCCGGGAGCATAGTTTTTTTTGTATTCATGAAAAGCGCTGTCATCTGCAATTGCCTCAAGAACTTTACGGACGTTTATGCTCCGATGTATGGTTGCCGGAAGAGCATCATAAATTGACTCTTCGGGAACACGGGGAGGAGCCTCAGGATACCGGTGCGAATATAATTTTTGTGGGGGTTCAAGGGACAAAATCTCCCTTACCTTTTCAATAGCTTCACTCTGATCTTTACAAAAATTATCCGCCCCTCCTGAAATTTGTGTGTGCACGGTTGCGCCGCCCAAATTTTCAGCAGAAATAACTTCACCTGTTGCCATCTTCACAAGCGGAGGGCCGCCCAGAAAAGAGTATGACAGTTTATCAATCATCACCGACTGGCATGCCATAAAGACTATATATGCTCCGCCTGCCGTGTTACCTCCTGTGCTCAGGGTTATCTGCTTAAGGCCCTTTGCCGACATGCGGGCCATATTGTAAAACATGGAACCAAACTGCTGGTCATCAGGAAAAACGTCAGCCTGCATGGGTAAAAAAGCGCCTCCTGAATCAGCGATATATACGGTATTAATCCCGCAACGGTCGGCAATGGCCTGAGCGCGCATATGTTTTTTCAGGGTGATGGGAAAATAAGTTCCGGCTTTTACCCTGCTGTCGTTTGCCATAATCATGGTCCAGTTACCGTGAATTTTCCCTAAACCGGTCACCATGCCCCCGCATGGAACATCTTTGACTTCGGGATAATTCATGCCGAATCCTGCAATACGAGAAAGCTCATAAAACCGTGTGCCTTTATCTATTAATTTACTTATCAATTCCCGCACCGGGCGTTTTTTCTGTTTTGCCAGTCTTTCGACGGCTTTTTCTCCCCCCGGCCACATGGCCTTGTCAACCAGTTCATCCAGTTTTTTTTCTTCATTTTCCCAATGGGCTCTGTTTTTGGTTTTTTTATCCGTCATGTCGAATCCTTATGTAATATTAATTGTAAAATTTATATTATATTCCCTTGTAAACGGGTTTTCTCTTTTCCCTGAAAGCGGCAAGCCCTTCCAGACGATCCTTGGTAGGTATGGTAACCCAATACGCATGGGATTCAATGGCAAGACCGGTGTTAATGTCGGTCTCTATGCCGTAATTAATTGCAAATTTGGCCTGTTCCAGGGCTATCGGCCCTGTTTCACAAATCATGTTTGCCATTTTTTTGCATTCGTCTATCAATGCATCCGGCTCACAAATTTTATTAACCATGCCGATTTCAAGAGCTTCCTTAGCATCAACCCTGCGACCGGTAAATATAAGTTCCTTGGCCTTGCCCCTGCCGATCAACCGGGGCAGCCTTTGAGTGCCTCCGGCGCCTGGGATGATGGCAAGCCGTGCTTCCGTAAGGCCCATAGTAGCGTTTGTGGATGCAATCCGGATATCGCTTGCCAAAGAAAGTTCCGTTCCTCCACCAAGGGCAACACCGTTAATTCCCGCAATAACGGGCTTGTTAAGATTTTCAATATAAGTAAACAGATTTCGTATGGTATAAATAAATTCTTTAACTTGAAGTTCGGTCAGAGTGATACGTTCCTTTAAATCAGCGCCCGAACAAAAAGCCTTTTGTCCTGCTCCCGTAATAATGACAACCCTGATATCAGGGTTGTTGCGAAGCGTTTCGATCTGCTCTTTAATGGCGTGAAGTAACTTAAAATTTAAAGAATTCATCGCTTTTGGACGATTCAGCGTCAATAGCGCCACTCCATCCCGTTCTTCCAACAGTAGTACATTATTATCGTTCATAATTACCTCCAAACTGTTTATAATAAAATGTTTTGTTGAATGATTCTAACAGCACACATTACCGAAGCGTGTCCGAATTGAGGCGATTGTTTAGTTATTTCCATTCAACCCGGCACGTCGGTAAATGATGTGGTACACCAACCCTACCAGCACACTACCACCAACGAGATTACCAAGTATCACCGGAACTATATTTTTGAAAAACCCAACCCAGCTGATGGCATAAGCATTCGTGCCAACATTCCCAAAAGCCTTCACCAGCATCCCCATCGGGATAAAGTACATGTTGGCGACACTATGTTCGAACCCGGCGGCAACGAAAGCCGAAATCGGAAAAACAATTGCCACTGATTTATCGAATACGCTTCGTCCGGCAAATGCCATCCAGATTGCCATGCAGACTAAAACATTGCACAGAACTCCTCTAAAGAAAGCAGTCCAAAACGGCAAGGAGCATTTGGCACCAGCAATTTTGAGATATTGAGTTGCAATTTCACCATTATTCATTTCAGGATGTCCGGAGAGAAATACCAGCGCTGCCAATCCGACCGCTCCAATAAAATTGGCGCCACAGATAAGCACCCAATTTTTTAGGAGGTCAAAGGTTGAAATCTTGCCATCGGCCCATGCCATTGCGAGCAGGTTATTTCCAGTGAATAACTCTGCGCCTGCGACGACAACGAGAATCAATCCCAATGAAAAACCAAAACCGCCAAGAAGCTGAGTGGCAGCAAAACCCAACGAAGCGTCGGACTTAATCAATACAAAGTAGAGTGCACCCAAACCGATAAATGCCCCAGCGAGCACACCGAGCATTAACATAGATAGTAAAGGAAGGAAGGCCTTGGCAACGCCCACTGTTTCTACTCGCTCCGCAATTTCTTTGGGCGAATAAGCGTCAAAACCGAAGATTTCAGACATGACTAGAGACCTTGATAATAATGCCTAACGTTAAAGCTTAGTACCCGGTTGCATCCCCCATAACGAGAGTATTATAACGCAAAAAAACAGCAACCATACTGCGGCAACCGATGACTTGACAATCAAATCGTGTGGATAGCGTGTTCTCTAAAATCATTATAAATTTAAATCCGTACTTTTTGAACGTTCCTAATATATTAATTTCGATTCAGATACCGTATATTAATTATATTGTCAAGGAGTAATTTTCTGTGACATGATAATAAAAAATCAGAAGAAAAAACGATCTTTCCACTTGACTTTATGTAAAAACAGGTTAATATCCCCGACAATCATAGAAGGCCGCCCCTAATTGGCGGACTGGTTTCGTGCTAAAGGAAAGATTCATTTGTCAAAGCGGCAACCTGAAGTTTGGAACTATGAGAATTTTTTGAAAGGAGGATGTCACTATGGCTAATGGAACTGTGAAGTGGTTCAGCGACCAAAAAGGCTTTGGATTTATTGAGCAGGAAGACGGAGCGGATGTATTTGTCCACCATTCCGCAATTAATGCGGAAGGATTTAAGTCCCTTAATGAGGGTGACCGTGTTACCTTTGACATAGAGCAGGGTCAAAAAGGTCCTGCTGCAGCAAATGTAACTGTGGTTTAAATCACTATTTTTGAGTTAAAAAGAGGCATTCCAGGGAATCATGATGGAGTGCCTTTTTTTTTGGCTTTTTATGTTTAACCTCTCGATCAATCCAGACACGGCCAAAAAAAGGCGGACAGACAGCGAAGACGGGGACGTATGTAGCATGTGCGGTGACTTCTGTGCCATGAAGGCTTATGAACGGATGATGAAATGGTAAATCATGTTGAAAATTCGCTGTAAAACAGGGTTTTCAAGGAAGAATAAATTATATGGCTTGTTTTTTTTGGCCCGCTGTGCTACCCCCCTCAAATTGTTGAATTGTTTTTGAGTTTTCAAACTTTTGTTTTATACTGCCGGAGCGTTTAAAACAGGTCGAATGCGGAAGGAGTATATAAAATGGCTGGTTTTAAATATCAGGAAATGTTTCCCCTGGGACAGGATCAGACCGAATACAGATTTTTGACAAAAGAGCATATTGCGTTATCGTCTTTTGAAGGAAGGGAAATTTTAAAAATTGAACCTGAAGCCCTTTATCTGCTTGCGAAGCAAGCTTTTAAAGATGTTTCGCATTTTTTAAGGGCATCACATTTAAAGCTTCTTTCAAAAATTCTTGGCGACCCTGAAAGTTCCGGGAATGACAGGTTTGTCGCCACAGAAATGCTTAAAAATGCAATTATTGCCGCTGAGGGAGTGTTTCCCATGTGCCAGGATACAGGCACCGCTGTTGTAATAGGTAAAAAGGGGGAGCAGGTCTGGACAGGTTTTTCCGACGAAGAAATTATATCTAAAGGTATATTCGCCACATATACTGAAAACAACCTTCGTTATTCCCAGAACGCGCCTCTTAGCATGTTTGATGAAATTAATACCGGATGCAATCTTCCAGCTCAGATTGAACTCTATGCAACAGGTGGAGATTCTTATAATTTTCTCTTTATTGCAAAGGGGGGCGGCTCTGCAAACAAGACATTCCTTTATCAGGAAACAAAGGTACTTTTGACTCCGGAAAAGCTTATTCCCTTTATGACTGAAAAAATGAAATCACTCGGCACATCCGCATGCCCTCCTTATCATCTTGCATTTGTTGTAGGAGGAACCTCTGCCGAGGCTAACCTGAAAACTGTTAAGCTTGCTTCTGCGGGATATCTCGACAGACTTCCGGAAAGCGGGAATGAATTGGGCCATGCGTTCAGAGATAAAAATCTGGAAGAAAAACTCCTTGAAATATCGCGCAGACTCGGATTAGGCGCACAGTTCGGGGGAAAATATTTTTGTCACGACGTAAGGGTTGTACGTTTGCCAAGACATGGCGCTTCCTGTCCGATAGGAATAGGCGTAAGTTGCAGTGCGGACAGAAATATTAAGGGGAAAATCACCAGGGACGGAATCTTTTTGGAAAAACTCGAGACCGATCCTTCTAAATACTTGCATGATATTCGAGAGTCGGATGAGGATGTCGTTCGGATAGATTTAAATCGGCCCATGGATGAGATCAGGGCGATTTTAACCAAATACCCTGTTAAAACCCGCCTGCTTCTTTCCGGAAAAATTGTTGTGGCAAGGGACA
The DNA here is from genome assembly GCA_030596405.1 of Deltaproteobacteria bacterium. Taxonomy (GTDB): domain Bacteria; phylum Desulfobacterota; class Desulfobacteria; order Desulfobacterales; family JAUVKB01; genus JAUVKB01. The sequence continues at coordinate 8,989 of JAUVKB010000008.1, read as the reverse complement.
TTGCGCATGCAAAGCTGAATGAACGCCTGGAAAACGGAGAAGACCTTCCCCAGTATTTTAAAGACCATATTATATATTATGCCGGCCCGGCAAAAACACCTGAAGGATATGCTTCAGGTTCATTCGGCCCCACAACCGCCGGGAGGATGGATAGTTATGTGCCTCTGTTTCAGCAATGCGGGGGATCTATGGTTATGCTGGCAAAAGGGAACCGTTCCAGGGAGGTTACATTGTCGTGTCAGCAGTATGGCGGCTTCTATCTAGGTTCCATAGGAGGGCCTGCTGCTATAATAGGGAAAGACTACATCAGAAAGGTTGAAACGCTTGAGTATCCCGAGCTCGGGATGGAAGCAATTTTTATGATTCATGTAGAAAATTTCCCTGCTTTTATTATAGTTGATGACAAAGGAAATGATTTTTTTGAAATGATTTAACTCCGAAAACAGACAGGTTTATGGGCTTAACATAAATTTAAAAATTCATTCTGAAGTCAATTCCCACCGCCATAGGCGGTAGCTTGTATAAATTGCCATAGAAGGTGCCCTTAATTTTATGTCATTTATTCAAATAATTTCAGTCGGCTTTGCTCAATCTCTTCATTTTCTTGCCATTGAGCATGTTTTCTTACTTTGTCCTCACCCAGGCCCACTGTACTCACGCAGTAACCTCTTGACCACAAATGACGTCCCCATAATTTTTTTCCCATTATCTCATATCTTTGGAACAATCTCATGGATAGCTTGCCTTTCAGTAACCCCATCATTCATGAAATCGAATACTTGGGTGGAATGGATGCTGTCATATGGATATGATCATTCTGACGAGAAAGGAAATATAGTTATTGCTTTGCATATTCGCCAATCTTATTATAAAAATACTCTGAATGCTCTAAATACTCTGAACCGGTATTTTGGACAGAAAACAATGTGGTATTTACATTCATATAACGTGTGTGATAACTTTTTGAATTTTTTACGCACAATGTACATCGCTGTGATATTCAAGCAGGTCCCAGGGAGGTACATTATAAGCAATTAATGTAACGGTAGAACCTTTTTTTATGAGACCACTACCAGAGACAGTGTTTTAAGCCGATTAATTAACAAAACAGATTAACAACCTGGCAGGAGAATCACAATGAATAAAATTAAAAAGGTATCGGTAATCGGTATTGGGGGCGTAGGAGCCCATGCAGCGTGTTTTAGTACGTTTATATCAGACAACTTGGTTTTATATAATCGTCAGCGATCTGATGAAGATGAGAGGGTTGACGGTATGATCAGGGATATGTGTGACGCCTTGTCCCATTTCACCGGCTGCAATATAAAGGGTTCAAACAGTATCGAAGATATTGCCGATAGTGATGTTGTCGTTACAACGATCGGTCTTGGAAGGGAATTCGGTTTTGAAACAAGAGACATGCTCTTTTTTAAAAATGCCTCCCTTATAAAAGTTACAATGGACAATATTAAAAAAATATCTCCCGACACCAGGGTGATAATCGCTACAAATCCCGTGGATTATATGGGGACAATCGCTAAGGCGGCAGGTTTTCCGGAAGAGAACATCTTTTGCCTCGGAGGTGAACTCGATACTGCCAGGCTGGGGCGTTTTATCTGTGATGCTCTGGAGAGAAAAATCGGCCGGTATGTGAATCCCCGTGAGCTTGAAGATATTTATGTTGTAGGAAGCCACGGGCCGAACATGATACCTGTCTTTTCCCACGGAAAATTTGAAGGAAAATATTTAAAAGAGATCCTCGATGATGGAGATATAAAAGCAATAACGCAGCAAACAAAATCAGAAGGCGCAACAATAACAAAAAAGAAAGGCAAATCAGGGGCGATAGGGCCTGGCGCATCGATAGCCAGAATGATAGATAAGGGACACAATGGCCTGCCCATGATTGCACATACCTATGTGACTCCGGCGGAGCTTAAGGAGCTGGGCATTGAAATAGATTCGGATAATAGTGTTTTTACAGGTATGCCCTTTAGATTCCGAAGCAGAGGACGACAGCTTATATCTATTAGTATGACCGATGAGGAAAGATCTGCTTTGATCAAATTTATTAAAGGGCAGAATGCCAGAGATGACGAAGTCCGGGTGATCCTATCAAAAACGGAGGAAGGCCTTTCAAAAGAAGAAAAAGTAGATAATTTTATATCTTTCATGGCTCAGAAGGGAGTTATTATCAAACCGGTTTTGGGTGAAGAGGGGGGATACGAGATATATAAAGAGGATGAAGATCCCAGGAATGCTTTGTCGATTAATATCTGGAAGTATATTTGACAGATAGCGTCCGATCGGAAATTTGAAGGCCCTGAAGGGTGCTTGATGGTATTGACAAACAATTTTGCTAAAATGGACCCGATATAATGTTTTATACACCAGATAGAGCCAACGACTCTATTTCAGCAGAGAGCTTGATTGAAAGGATCCCCATAATTGCTCTCGGCGGAGAAGATTCATCGGTCGATCTTATTCTTTATGAGGTTCTGGAGCTGCTGATAAAACATGTTAATGCGGACATAGGCCAAATCAACCTTTTGCCAAAAGGCGGCAGGATTGAAAAGGTATGTATAATAAAGGACGGGGAACCATGGCTTAAAAAAGAGATGGATCTTCATCTTCATAAGTTTGATCCTAGTCGCGGTTTTACAGGTCTGGTTGTATCTACCGGGAAAAGTATTCTGGTAAAAGATATCTGGCTTCAGAAAGACACAGGGGAACCGAATCCTTTTCTGCAGCTTGCCGCTACGATGAGCAAGAAATATGTTGAGGATATAAAAAAACCGGTGGCAAGTATCATTATCCTGCCGATTAAAAGGGGCAATGAGATATTCTGCACCATAGAACTCAGCCGTTACCGCGGGGAACAGGTATTCAGTCAGAAAAACAAAGAGATCCTCGATGACTTTGCAAAAAGATACGGCCCCCTTATTATGAATTATGTCATAGATATTAAAAACAGGACCGCCGTAAATATAGCCCAGAAGCGATTACTTAACATGGCGAGGCTGATAGCATCCAATAAACCTGTGGACTACCGGCTGGCTGTAGAGCCGTATACCAAACTCTCTGCCGCGGATATCGTGATGGTATTTTTTAAGACTGGGAGCATGTACGATTCCAGTTACCGTTTATTAGCATGGGCGGGAGAAGAAGTTCGGGAAATCCTTCTGACCAAATTTTTTAGGTCGAAGAACAGCATCCTTCGTTATGACGGGAGCACGGTTTTCCCTGTGCAGGGGGAAGAGATGGATGAGCGTTTGTCACGGTTTTGCGGTAAGATAGGAAAACTTGACGGTATTTCCGATGATGATCGTCAGTTTGCCATCAAGTGTTTTTCCGATATTAAATCGTACGTTGTTACTCCACTACATATGTTAGGACAGGAATTAGGCGTTGTCATTCTTGGTTCCAGGCGGCCGAAATTCTGGCAGTTCCTTCATATGAGCCCTTTTCTTTCCTCATATAGTTCATTATTAAAATCGTTTCTTTTGAATGAGAGAGCTATTTATTATCTGTCGGATTTCAGCCTGAAAATACACAACCCCGGGTTTTACTGCCTTGGAGCATTAAAGGCCGGCATTGCCAAATCGGCTCCGCAACTTCTGAACGAACCTCAGATATCCGAAGCTATAAAAGGGCTTGATAAGCTTTTCACCGAACTCCACGATCAGGGTAAGGCTTTAAGATGGCATGATAAAAAAATACATATCGTCAATTGGATTCAAGCTTATATAAATCCCAAGACAGCCCAGTTCCCCCAATATAAAATAAACGTGATTCTGGAGGATGAGAAAACATCTGAAGTTACAATAATGGCAAGTGATGAACAACTGGAAACAATATTCGAAAATCTGTTTTCCAACACTGTCCGCGCCATAACCGCCCGCCAAGTCAAAGATTATTCAATAATCGGAGAGATCAATATATGTATCAAGAAAAAAGATGAAACAGTTGAAATAAATTTTAAGGATAATGGGATTTCTTACGAAACTGTTTCCGGCCGCGGGTCTCCCCAGATAAGCGGTGAAATGCAGGATCTCGGCGGAAGCGTTAAAATAGAAAAAAAGCCGTATCAGACTTTTTTATATTTTCCATGCAGCTCCGAATAATTCTGGAGCTGAATCTCCAGCTATAGTGGGGAGAATGGCAAAAATCATGCCGCTTTATTTGTTGTCGATTCGTATGCGAGGATACAAACCGGTGTACCCTTTGAGGGAAGCTGGTAACAATGCCCTTTCAGGGCTTAATCAAGCCGCCGACTATGCCGGTGGTCATGACTTTAATACAAGGGAGATAAACCATGAAAGCTAAAGTTCTTTTTTTTGACGATATTTTCAGTGACCTTTTCCGGAATAAATTTCCCGCTGATCAGCTTGCATGGGATGACAACTGGGTTTCATCACTGACAGAAGCGTTTAAAATGGCAGAAAGCAGCACAGGCGTGAGCTTTGAGATTGTAAATTGCGGTGAGATCGATTCCTGGAATGAGGTTATAGATAAAGAAAAACCTGATATCATATTGCTCGATCTTTTCTGGCCGGAACAGGCTGTGGAAAAATACGGGGACAGGCTCCGTGCAACAGACGTATCATTGGAAGTTCTTCCCAAGATACGAGAGGCTTTCCCTGCATTACCTGTTATTTGCCATACCGCAAAACCGGACAGGGAATTGATGGAAAAGGCATATGAAAAAGGGGCCACCTTTTTCGTCGAAAAGGTATCGATGTCTTTAGCCGAAGTTCAGGTGCCGTTTGTCTATATTGTTATTAATCTTTTGAGATAGATATCAGCTTTTAAAGAATTATTAACAAAAAATACACCATCTAATCCCTTAAACACAATTTTTGGTTATATCTTTTAAGAATAACAGCTTAATGATTTTGTTAATAAAATAAAAAAAGAGGGGGGAATCATGGCAAAGCTACTATGGCAACCATCTGAAAAAAGAATAAAAAATTCTAATATGTATTGTTTTATGCAAAATATCAATAAAAAGTATAATAAAAATTTTGTTGGTTATGATTCTCTTTATCAATGGTCAGTAGAAAATCTTGAAGATTTTTGGGCTGAAATGTGGGATTTTGCTAAAATTAAAGCATCTAAAAAATATGATCAGATAATTGATGATTCTAAAAAAATGCCGGGTGCAAACTGGTTTAAAGGTTCTCGTTTAAATTTTGCAGATAATCTTTTAAGATTTAGAAATGACGATACAGCCCTTATCTTTAGATGTGAAGATAAGGTAAGAAGAAGTTTTACATATAATGAATTATATAATGAGACATCAATGGTTGCAGCATCTCTTAAAGAGGCTGGAATAAAACCAGGAGATAGAGTTGTAGGATTTATGCCTAACATGCCTGAAACAATAGTTGCAATGCTTGCCGCTACAAGCATTGGTGCTATATGGTCATCGTGTTCTCCTGATTTTGGCATAAAAGGTGTTCTTGACAGATTTGGTCAGACAAAACCAAAAATTTTGTTTGCAACTGATGGTTATTTTTTTAAAGGAAAACCTTTTGACAGTCTGGAAAAAATTGCAGGAATCAGTAAAGAAATTCCATCTATTGAAAAGATTGTTATTGTACCATATATAAGTGAAAATTCTGATATTGGAAAAATTTCAAATGCTATTCATTACAAAGATTTTAAGGCAGATACTGTTCAAGAAATTAAATTTGAACAACTCCCTTTTGACCATCCTCTTTATATAATGTACTCATCAGGGACAACAGGACTTCCTAAATCTATGGTGCAAAGTGCAGGAGGTGTTCTTATAAATCAAATCAAAGAGCTTATGCTTCATACTGATCTTAAAAAAGAAGATACTATTTTTTATTTTACAACTTGCGGCTGGATGATGTGGAACTGGCTTACAGCATCTCTTGCAACAGGTGCTACACTTGTACTTTTTGATGGAAATCCCTTTCACCCAGGCCCTGATGCTCTATGGCAGATGGCACAGGATGAGAAAATATCAATATTTGGCACAAGTGCCGGTTATATTGCAGCTCTTAAAAATGCAGGAGTAAAACCTTTAAAAGAATTTGATCTTAGCTCTTTAAAAACAATCTTATCAACAGGCTCTCCACTTTCTAAAGAAGATTTTGAATTTATATATAATGATATAAAAAAAGATGTTCAATTAGCATCCATATCAGGAGGCTCTGATATTAATGGATGTTTTGCTCTTGGAAATCCAATGGGTCCTGTATATTCAGGAGAACTTCAGTGCAGAGCTCTCGGCATGAAAGTTTTAGCCTTAGATGATAATGGTAACTCTGTAATAGGCAGACAGGGTGAATTGGTATGCAGTACGCCATTTCCATCTATGCCTATATATTTTTGGAATGATGAGGATGGTTCAAGGTATAAATCTGCATATTTTAAAGATTATCCTGGAATTTGGGCACATGGTGATTTTATTGAAATTACTAAAAATGGTGGGGTTGTTATCTATGGCAGATCAGATGCAACCTTAAATCCTGGAGGCGTTAGAATAGGCACTGCAGAAATATATCGTCGCATTGAACAGATAAAAGAGATTGAAGATAGTGTTGTTGTAGGACAAAGTTGGAACAATGATATTAGGGTAATTCTTTTTGTTAAAATGGTTCAAGGATATGATCTGTCAAATGATATTATTGATAAAATCAAAAATGATATTAGAACCAATGCATCACCAAGGCATGTGCCTGCAAAAATAATTGCTGTACCTGATATCCCTTATACCTTAAACATGAAAAAAGTTGAGCTTGCAGTTAAAAACATTATTCATAACAAAAAAGTTAAAAACAAAGATGCTTTAAAAAATCCTGAATGTTTAGATTTTTTTAGTAATATAAAAGAGCTGCAAACCTAATACTATGGCCTGGTGATGATTACATCAGCGATACTGACAATAAACACAAATTATTAATCAATTTTTTATGGAGGACATCAAAATGGCAAATGTATTAAAAGAAGACTTGGAGGCTTTGAAAAATCCGGGCATAAATTCTTTTGAGCAAATCGCTACCAGTTTAAAACCATATGAATGGGGACTCGGTTCCACACCCAGGACCGCAAAGTTAAGGGATGAATTATACAGCAAGGCGGTGGTTGTAAAAGACTGGTCGGAAGTGCTTTCCGGATTGGGCAAGACAACATTTAGAAAAAATATCCGGCTTGATGTGGACCATGCGCAAATTGCTACGGATTCATACAAAGGGACGGAGGGGCTTCCGCCGGTAACCAGAAGAGCTTTAATGATGCAAAAGCTGTGCGAGGAAATTCCTATTTTTATTGAACCTGATCAGCTTCTTGTGGGTGATCCCAACAGCGCACCTAACGAAATCCGGTGGTTTCCGGAAGTATCCTGTGAATATATGTATGACGCTGTCAGCCCCAAAGGCGGTTTCGGCCATATGGTTACGGATGAAGAAAGAAAACAGATTTTTAAAATTTGCGACTACTGGAAAAACAAATGCCAGGAAGCATCGGTTGTATCGGCAATTCCTGATGATGTTCTCCCTTATCTTGCCAGGAGCCCTCAAAACCCCAGCTTCTATGCCAACCACTGGAATGCCGGACGCAATCTTATCGGTTACGATTATGAGCTTCTCTTTTCAGAAGGTCTGAATGCGCGTATAAACCGGGTGGAAGTAAAATTAGCCAAACTCGAAGAACAGGTAATAAGCGGCATGCAGGATATAAGCGCCGAAGATTATCTGGAAAAGAAACGGAACTGGGAAGCACAGGTTATGTGCGGAAAGGCCATGATCCGCTTTGCCGAAAGATACGCGGAACTTGCCGAAGAGCAGGCTGCAGGCGAAGATGATCAGGAATGTAAAAATGAATTGCTGGAGATGGCGCGAATCTGCAGAAAGGTTCCTGGAAATCCGCCTGAATCATTTTATGAAGCTGTCCAGTTTCATTGGTTTGTTGAAACTGTAGGCAGATATTTAAACGGTCCGAATAACGGCTCCGGCGCACGTCTTGATCAGATCTGGCATCCATATTATGAAAAAGATATACTTGAGGGACGAATCACAAGAGCTGCGGCAAAAGAACTGCTTGAATGCTGGATGATCAGAATTCAGGCTCTCGGCAGTCATGCTGAGCATCCCCAGCTTTTTACCCTTACATCCGGATCCGAAGTATTTTACACTGCCAATATAGGCGGCACCCACATGGACGGTTCTGATGCCTGCAATGACCTTACCGCTCTTATTTTGGAAAATATCGCCACTCTCAGGATGAACCAGCCGCCCCTGATGGTCCGTTTTCATCGAAATATTTCAGATGATATGATTACCCGCATAACCGAAACCATCCGGGCCGGCACAGGGCATCCATCCCTTTTTAATGAAGAACTTATGGAAAAATGGGCGCTTATGCGCGGCTATTCCCCGTTTGACGCCAAAAGAACCCAGGCCGCAGGCTGTGTGGCAATGAACTGCACCGGCAAACCTCTTTCAGGTGCTTTCATGACGGAAGTCGGTTTTGTAGCCCAGGCAAAAATGTTTGAATATGTCCTTTTTCAGGGCAATGACGCATTTGGAACGGGAAACAGAGTGGGCAATTCAAAATTAAACAGACCCGACACCAAAGATCCCCGCACAATGACTTCCGCGGATGAATTGCTTGAAGCCCATTGCGAACAGCTCCTGTTCCATATCAGGATGGCCAATATCTCTCATAATATAGCCCACCAGGTAATGATGGAGGTCTCTCCGAACCCCACAGATTCCTTTTTGCTGGAAGATACCCTTGAACAAGGCATAGACCTGCATAAGGCCTGGGCCCAGTTTGATACGTGGCCGAATTTGATTTCATTGGGATATGTTAATGTGGCAGACAGCCTTGCGGCAATCGACAAGCTTGTATTTACGGAAAAAAAATACACTATGGATCAGCTTATCAACGCCCTTAAGGCAAACTGGGAAGGCCAGGAAGAGATGCGCCAGGATTTTTTAAATGCTCCCAAATACGG
>JAUVKB010000089.1 GCA_030596405.1 Deltaproteobacteria bacterium | reverse complement strand
ATCAACATCTGCTGTTTCAAAAATTATCAGAAGAACGGAAAATAGAAAGTTGACATAGTCATCAACGACCCTTAATTCCCTTAATTACCAAACGTATCTGATTATTGGGGATATTATAGATTATCTGGACGCGGAATCAAAAAACAGTGAAATGCAAAAAAATATTCATAAGGCTTCACTTGATGAACTCGAAAGCAAATTAGGCATAAGTCATAAAATCGCCAAGGAAATAGTTAAGCTTCGGGCCCAAAATGGGTTGATCGATGAGCACAGCTTGTCATGCATTAAAGGGGTCGGGCCGAAAACGGTTGCAAAAACAAAAAAATATTCTCTTTAAAACCGGCCGCAAAGTAAAAAGCTTTGTTTTGCAGCTAACCCATAAGAGAAAATATGAAAATATCCATTTTAAACATACTCTTTTCTTTTTGCCTGTTTTCTGTTCTAGGCTGGGTTCTTGAAGTTGTTTATCGTTCCCTGCATAACAGGCGTTTTGTCAATCCGGGACTTTTAAAGGGGCCGTATCTTGTTCTTTACGGCACAGGCTCTATCATATTGATCGAATCTGTCTTAATGACACATGAGTCCAGTTTTATTGTTAAGGCTTTAGTCTATTTTATCGCAACAACCGGCCTTGAACTGGCATCCGGACTTATCGCGCAATATTTTTTTCATATACGCCTGTGGGACTATTCAGATCAAAGATTTCAGTATAAAGGATATATATGCGCAAAATTTTCCATCTACTGGATACTTTTAGCTTTTGCCTTTGAATTTTTTGTCTATTTCCCATATCAATCTTTTCTTGACCGGCTGCCGTGCGATGCCAAAGGGCTTTTTTTGTCAATAGTTTTGCTGATGATGATTATCGATTTTGCTAAAGTATTAAGCAGACGTTTTATGTGCGTAAAAAATAAAGGCAAGACATGATGAAAAACGAGTTTTATGATACGATAGCTCCATTGCTTGAAGATCCGATGGTACAGTCTCTTGAGCTGTATAATCACCACAGGGGGAAAACCAGACTGGAGCATGTTAAAGAGGTGGCCTGGCTAAGCTTTGTCTGGGGCAAACGTCTGTCTTTGGACTGCAGGGCCATAACACGGGGCGCATTGCTGCACGATCTGTTTTTTTATGACTGGCTGCGCGAAGGTCCAAGGCTTCACGGCTTAAGACATCATAATATCGCCCTTAAAAATGCGCGTAAAGTCACCTTTCTTTCCAAAAAGGAAGAAGATATTATCAAAAAACATATGTGGCCGCTTACTGTTATTCCACCCCTTTATATGGAATCGTTTGTGGTCTCAATGGTGGATACATTCTGTTCCATGAAAGATTATTTAAGGGTTAAAAAAAGAGACGGGAAAAACAACACAAATTGAAAGAAATGCAGAAAAATATATATTCAGCCGGTCTTGACATAGGTTCTACAACCGCAAAGCTCGTGATATTTAACGGCCGCGGCAACATGGTTTTTGCCCGCTATCGTCGTCATCAAGCTAAAACAGAGGAAACCGTACTCGCTATTTTTCAGGAAGCTTTAAGCGAAACAGGCGATGTAAATCTCGATCTGGCTGTTACCGGTTCCGCTGGAATGGGAGTTGCCGAAACCTTTGATTTCCCCTTTGTTCAGGAAGTAGTGGCGTCCGCACATCTGATAAAAAAAGACTATCCCGAAGTCAGAACCTTTATAGAGGTAGGCGGAGAAGACTCCAAGATAATATTTTTTGATGACCATTTCCGTCCTGATATCAGGATGAACGGAAGCTGTGCAGGAGGCACCGGCGCTTTTATCGATCAGATGGCCGTGCTTTTGAATGTGCCGGTTTCAGAATTTGACGATCTGGCGCAAAAAGCGGTTTCTGTTTATCCGATTGCATCCAGGTGCGGAGTTTTTGCCAAAACCGACGTTCAGGCCTTATTGAGCCACGACGTGTCTAAAGAAGACGTAGCTGCATCCGTATTCCATTCAGTGGCGCTGCAGGTAATAAGCGGTCTTTCCCGCGGGAGAGATATCGAAAAAAAAATACTCATGGGCGGCGGTCCTCTCACATTTTCTCCGGCGCTCCGCACCGCATTTATAAAAATTATCAACCTTGACAATATAGACGATCTGATTATTCCGGACCACCCGGAACTTATCCCGGCCATGGGGGCGGCCATTGCCCGGGACGGACAAACCCGCGTGGTCAAAATCAGGGATATATTGTCTTTGCAGAAAACAAGAGGAGTTAAAAAAAGTAACAAAGGTACGAAAAGGCTTCCACCTCTGTTTGAAAATGCCGCAGAATTTGACTCATGGGAAAAAAAACATTCAAAAAACAAGGTGGCAAAAATCAATCCGGCAAAAGTAAAAGATAAAGATCTTTTTTTGGGCATAGATTCAGGCTCTACCACAACCAAGCTTGTACTTGCCGACGACAGTGGAAGATTCGTGCTCGGGCATTACTGTCCCAATAACGGAGACCCTATTCGTGCGGTTAAAGAAGGATTGGCCGTATTCAGAGAAAAATTTATTAAAATCGGTTTCATGCCGCGTATCGTGCGGACGGCCGCCACCGGTTATGGAGAAGATCTGGCCAGGGCGGCATTTGGATTAGACGACGGCGTGGTCGAAACCATGGCGCATTACAGGGCGGCCAGGCGTTTTGATAATGAGGTCTCTTTTATTTTAGATATCGGCGGCCAGGATATGAAAGCGATCTATATCAGCGGCCATGCCGTATCAAATATTCAGGTCAATGAAGCGTGCTCTTCGGGCTGTGGTTCTTTTATCGAAACATTCGCCCGTTCTTTGGGGTATGAAATCGCCGATTTTGCCGAAACAGCCTGTGGAAAAAACGCTCCTTTTGATCTTGGAACAAGGTGCACGGTTTTTATGAACTCAAAGGTCAAGCAGGCTCTGCGTGAGGGAGCAAGCATCTCCGATATTTCCGCTGGCCTGGCCTATTCGGTAATTAAAAACTCTCTTTACAAGGTTCTCAAACTAAGAGACGCTGAAAGTCTGGGGAATAAAATTGTCGTTCAGGGAGGGACGTTCCGCAATAACGCTGTATTGCGCGCTTTTGAACTTTTGATTAAAAAAGAGGTTGTCCGCCCGGATATTCCGGCATTGATGGGAGCTTACGGCGCGGCTTTGACGGCATTATATAATCATTTTGCCAAACCGGCTAAACAGATAAAACCGGCTAAACAGATAAAATCAGAGCCGAAAAAATCGACAAGGTTTAACGCGCTTGAACAGACCGACCTGAAAATTGATTTTACAAAAAAAGAGCTGCAATGCAACGGTTGTGAAAACAGGTGCCCTGTTATAAGACTCACCTTTGCCAATGGAAACCGGTTTTTTACAGGCAATAGATGCGAGCGTTACTTTAGTAATAATCCGGAAACAAAAAAAGCCGGAACAAATCTGGTTGCTGAAAAATTAAAGCTGTTATTTGATCGTCAAATGGAGCCTGAAGGTGCTCCGATCCTCACGTTCGGCATACCAAGATGTTTGAACATGTATGAAAACTTTCCGTTCTGGTCGGCCTTTCTTACAACATGCGGTTTCAAGGTTGTCCTATCTTCCGTGTCCGATTCCAAATTGTTTGAAAAAGGGGCCACAACGGTAATGTCGGAAAATATCTGTTTTCCCGCAAAACTCGCCCACGGGCATATTTTCGATCTTTTAGACCCGAATCTTTCAAATCGGGGTGTGGACAGGATTTTTTATCCTAACGTGGTTTACGAAAAAAAAGAATACACCGATACACTAAACAGTTTTAACTGCCCTGTTGTTACCGGATATCCGGATGTATTAAAAAGCGCAATCGACCCGGAGGGAAAATATAATATCCCTTTTGACAATCCAGCCGTCGGTTTTCAGGACACGGGTCTGTTAAAAAAACAGCTCCGTCATTTTTTTAAGCAGTTCGGCGTCGATTACCGGACGGTGGCAAAAGGCGTTGAAAAAGGGCTGGCAGAGCAGGAAAAATTTAGAAAAAAGCTGATTGATCAAGCCTTGGCCCTGATAACAAAGGCAAAAAATCAGGGGCGTATGGTCGTTGTTCTTGCAGGCCGCCCCTACCATATAGATCCGCTTGTCAACCACGGTATCCCGAACCTTTTAACCGGCATGGGGGTTGACGTGATAAGCGAAGATGCTGTTCCTTTTGATAAAAACCGGTCTCTGGCCGATGTTAATGTCCTTACCCAGTGGGAATACGCCAACAGGCTGTATGCCGCGGCAAAGTGGACGGGCAAAAATAATGGGATTGAACTGGTTCACCTCATCTCTTTTGGCTGCGGCCCGGATGCCGTGACATCCGATGAGGTCAGGGAAATTATTACAAGCTCCGGAAAAATATACACTTTACTCAAGATGGACGAAATAACCAACCTGGGCGCGGTCAGAATCAGGCTGCGTTCCATGCTTGAAGCGGTAAAGGAAAACAGAAGCGGATTTAAAGACGCAAAAAAGAACAAGAAAAAGACAACCCGCGTTTTTATGCCCAAAGACAAAAAAAGAACCCTTATCGCTCCTTATTTTTCCCCGTTCTATTCCCCGCTTCTCCCATCTGTTTTCAAGCCTTTAGGTTACCGTTTGGACGTGCTTCCGCCACAGGATAAAGCCTCTGTGGAGTTCGGCCTTAAACATGTGAACAACGATATGTGCTATCCCGCGGTACTGGTTGCAGGAGACATTATCAAGGCATTTAAATCCGGCCGATATGACCCGGAAAACACTTCGGTAATACTTACCCAGACAGGAGGGCAGTGCCGCGCATCTTCCTATGTCTCCCTTATCAGGAAAGGACTGGCCGCGGCCGGCCTGGACGACGTGCCGGTTATCGCCATATCCAATGAAGATATTAATCCCCAGCCCGGATTTTTAATAGATAAAAAAGAGATGTTTAAACGGATGGCCCTGGGCGTTATTTTTACAGACCCTTTGGCCCAGATGTATTTAGCCATTGTAGCAAGGGAAAAAATTCCCGGAACATCAAAGGCTCTGCATGCCCGATATCTGTCAGAGATGGAGGCAGGCATAGAAAAAGCCGATTACCACTATCTTCTCAAAGTTTTAGAGAGAGCGACGGCCGATTTTAATGCGATTGAGATCAGGAGTAGACCTGTCCCGAAAATAGGTGTGGTGGGGGAAATATTTGTCAAATATAACTTTTTTTCAAACGGGAATATTATTGAATGGCTCTCCTTACACGGTGTGGAAGTTATGCTCCCCTGTTTGCAAAACTTTTTTATTCAAAGTTTTGTCAACAAGGATATAGATCAGAAAATGTTTTTTAAACATTCTCCCGCTCTTGTTGACAGCCTTAAGAATAAACTTGTAGATATCTATGTGCATTATCATCTTTTCCAGGTTGACAGGGTTATGCGGCAATTCCGTTTTTACAGAAAATCTTTTAACTTAAAGGAGTTAGCTGAAATTACCGGCGAGGTGGTAAACTTGACCAACCAGTTTGGCGAAGGATGGCTTTTAACTGCCGAGATGATTGCCATGTTAAATGAAGGAATCGAGAACATTGTTTGTCTTCAACCGTTCGGCTGTATAGCCAATCATATTACAGGAAGAGGGCTGGAAAAAAAACTCAAGCAGATGTATCCTTATTTCAATCTGCTTCCACTTGATATGGACGCCGGCGCCAGTGAGGTAAATATTCTAAACAGACTCCATTTCATGGTCATCGCCTCAAAAGAGGATATGGCGCACGGCGTAAACAAGGCAAGCGCCACCCAAAAGGCAAGGCCCTTTTACGTTCCCCGTATCTGGCCTTCAGATCCTGCTGTTTTTAATAATTATATTTCACCGGAATTTGAAAAATGGAAATCGTGGGTATCCGAGCTGGGGTTATGGAAAAAAGCGAGCAATTTAATTAGAAAATAATTGCAAAGAAGCTGTTTTAAAACCTTGTCAATCAACTATAAGGAGGTACGGGATTATGTCGGAAAATCAGATCAAAGATCGTATTATTAAAGAGTTGAAAAAGGCTAAAGAGGCCGGGCAGGTTAACGCGGGAAAAGTGCGTGAGATTGTAAAAGATGCAGTATCCGCTGCCGTGGCTGAAACCAGGGGTGGTATTGAAAATGTCCGTCCGGTTGTTAAAGACGCTGTTGACGTCAGCGTGGAGGGTTTAAAAGATGTTGGGGCGGACATAAGCGAGACTGTTGAAGGAGTGGTTGAAGGCGCAATTTCCGGTGTTTGCAGCCATAAAGACCAGGCGGTCGAGACTACCAGGGAAGAAATCAGGAAACTTGAGGCGCGGCTCAAAGAAGAAAAGACCGCGCTGGCGCAAAGTCTCACAGAAGGCCTGGAGGGGGCCAAGGAATCGGGAAGCGCATTGTCTGCCGATGCTAAAAAACGGGTGGAATCCGCGGTATTCGATGTTAAGCTGAGGAGTACGGAACTGTTGGGTCTGACAAGAGAAACCGTCAAAGAAGCGGTCAAACAGGCTATCGAGTCGGGAAAAGACGTAAAAGAGACCGTGGCTCAGATTGCCGTTGACGCCACTAAAAGAGCCATAAAAGAAGGCCGGTTTACCGCTGAGAGGGTAAAGACGATTTCAGAAAAAGTGATGTCCGGCGCAATAGAAGCCGCAGATGAGGCAGACAAAGAGATTAGAGAGGTCGCAGCAGGCGTTTTTGAAGGATCTCAAAAAGGTATTGCGGCAGCGATCGATTCCGTCGGAGAAAAGGCAAAAACATTTGTCAAAGAAGACCTTTCTCAAACAAAGGAAGACCTTGAAGCGATCGAGGAACTCTTTATAGAGACCACCCGCAAAGTGGCAAGACGTTCAGGAGAAACAGCAAAGGGGATATTAAACGACCTTGCCGATCAAACCAAAAAAACGTCTTCCGTTTTGAAGGAAAAGGCTGCCCACGCGGGCAAAAAAACCGCTGAAAGGCTGAAGGAGGCCGGCAAGGATGCGGCCAGGGCTACTGCGGAAGCCGCGGGCAAGGCTGCCCATGTCATGGCCAGAGAGGCAAAAGAACTTGGAAAAAGGTCTGTAGACGTGGCAAAGGGGGCTATTTCCGGCATGTGGAAAGGGGCAAAGGATGCCTTGAAACAAAAAAAAGAATAATAACTGGAAATTAGAAACGGTTGCCAAATTTTTGATGCCAAATTTCTAAAAATTTAATGAAACTATCCGATATCAAAAAAAAAACTCCGAAAAAGATAGGGCTTGCCCTGGGCAGCGGATCTGCCAGGGGGTGGGCCCATATCGGAGTAATCCGTGCGCTGACCGAAGCGGGGATACATATAGACTGTATAGCGGGAACAAGCATCGGAGCCCTTGTCGGGGCGGTCTATGCCTCCGGCAAGATCGACGCTCTTGAAGATGTCGTTGTGCAGTTCGACTGGAAGCAGATCGCCTATTTTTTTGATGTTGTTCTGCCGAAATCCGGGCTTATCGACGGCAAAAAGGTGTCCGGCTTTATCCGCAGCCATGTAAAAGAAATAAACATCGAGGAACTTTCCGTCCCTTTTTGCGCTGTTTCAACAGACATGAACACGGGAAAACAGGTGGCTATACGGAAAGGCGATATAATCGAGGCTGTCAGGGCAAGTATATCGGTTCCGGGGATATTTACGCCGGTCAAAAAAAACGGGTCGATTCTTGTCGATGGAGGACTCGTCAATCCGGTCCCGGTAAGCGTGGCAAGGGAGATGGGCGCCGATTTTGTCATAGCGGTTGATCTTAATCACGATATTGTTGGGAAAAACGGCCTTAAGAATACCCCTGTCACGGATTCTGAAAATATAGACCCTGGGAATATCGACTCCGGTGATGATACCCGGGAAATCCTTACAGGGAAAAACAAGATATTTGATGTTCTGAACAAAAGGTTCAAGGCCATCGAGATTCCCGCGCTGACGCAGATAAGAGAATGGAGGGCAAAAGATCCGCTCCCAAATATTTTTGAAGTATTGATTTCTTCAATCAATATTATGGAAATGCAGATCACGGAAACCAGATTAAAGTCTGATCCGCCTGATCTGTTAATACAACCCAGGTTGGGATATCTCAAATTTCTGGAATTTAACAGGGCAAAAGAAGCCATTGTTGAAGGTTATAAGGAGACCCAGTCTTCTGTAATTGAACTTTTCAAAGGAGGTTAAAATGTACAACACGATACTGGTCCCATTAGATGGTTCAAAACGGGCCGAAGCTATATTGCCTCATGTAGAGCAAATGGCGCAACATTACAACAGTGAAGTTATATTCATGCTGGTAGAAGAAGGGCCTCTTCTGTTAGGGCGTGATGAAATCGTTGATTTGTCGGTGTATAAACAGAATCTTGACAAACGGGAAAAGGAGATACAGGCCTACCTGGATGAACGGAAAAAAGAATTTTCAGATAAAGGGATCAAAGCCCGAACAGTCACGGCGCATGCTCCCGTGGTAAAAGCAATATTAAATACGGCTAAAAATGAAAAGGCGGACATTATTGCAATTGCCAGTCATGGAGTTACCGGCCTGGACAGATCGTCTTATGGGAGTGTGGCGGCAGGAATTTTACAACATATTGATCGTCCGCTGCTGCTTATACGATCTCTTGACCATAGATAAGCGCAGGAACGGAAAAAATAAGGAATAAATGCGGATAACGCGGGTTTGCAGGGGGTTGGGAGGGAAAATGCCATGAAACAGGACAGCAAATACATTCTTTGGTTTAAAGAGATCAGGATTGAAGATGTGCCGCTGGTCGGCGGCAAGAATGCCTCTTTAGGAGAGATGTATCGTGAACTTGTCTCT
>JAUVKB010000240.1 GCA_030596405.1 Deltaproteobacteria bacterium | reverse complement strand
TCGGATAGACGTTTAAGCTCGGCTTGCCCTTTTTTGAAAATATACTGTGATGAACCATAAACCGTGATACGCTGTAAATCCGGGAAAACATCTCTCGAAAAAAGACATATTTCACAAAGATCATCCGTCTTCATTGCTATGGTATTTCCGGCGGGGAAAAACAGAGTGCGGACATGCGGCCCGTAAACATCCCGTGCCTCTAAAATATCTTCCTTTATTTCAGACAGATCACGTATTTTAAATCGGGGGCTGTTTTTGTATACCATACAAAAAGTACACCGGTTATGAGGGCAGCCGACCGTAGCTTGTATCAATAAAGAGTTGGCCTCGCTGGGCGGACGATATATGGGACCTTCATAATGCATAAGAAAACCTTACAAAGCAGCTTCTAAAAAAAGGATGTTTTTAAAAGCTCTTTTTTTTCTGTCTCAGTTAAATAACGCCAATCTCCTTCTTCAAGATTTTCAAGCAATATGTTTGCAACTCTTATCCGTTTCAGCCTGACAACCTGGTTTCCCACCTTTCTGACCATGCGGCGGATCTGTCTGTTTTTGCCCTCTTTCAGCACAATCCGAAATAATCTTGCAGAAATTCTTTTTATCTTTGCGAGCCTGGTTTTTGTTCCCATCAACGGCAGCCCGTTTGCCATATTTCGCAGGGCTCCATCCGGTATCGGTTTTGCCACAGCAACTTCATACTCTTTTTCATGATCAAACGACGGGTGCAAAAGTCTGTGATGAAGATCGCCGTTATTGGTTAAAAGCAAAAGCCCAGTTGAGTCTTTGTCCAGCCTTCCTACCGGATAGATACGTTCTGATACGTCTACTAGGTCAAGAACAATCTTGTCATATGAATGGTTGCATAAACGCTCAGATACCCGGTTACAACTTGCAATATATCCTTTCGGTTTGTTTAATGCTATATAAACCATTTTATGTTTTACTTCAACAACTCTTCCTTGGACTTCTACCCGATCGCTTTTTGGATCAACCTTTGTGCCGAGCTTGTTAACAACTCTGCCGTTAACCCTTACGTATCCATCCTTGATATATTTTTCCCCGTGCCTTCTGGAACAAAGCCCGGCCATCGAAAGAAACTTTTGCAATCGCATTTGAGTCATGATCTAAACAAACAACTTTCTTTAAGATCTGTAATCTGCATTTATACGTATATATTCAAGCGAAAAATCGCAGGTAAACATAAAAGCGGACCCGTTACCCATTTTTAAATCTATCAATATTGTAAACTCCGGCCGATGGAGCACCTTTGTTGCAAAAATTTCGGCCTCATCTGAATATTTCATGCCGTTTTTAACCAGTAAAACATCATCAAAAAAAATATCGACCCTGTCCGGGTTTATCGAAATTTTTGATCTTCCAACCGCCGCAAGAATCCTTCCCCAATTGGCGTCTTCTCCAAAAATTGCGGTCTTTACAAGGTTTGAATTGGCAACCGTGTCAGCCGCTTTAAAGGCATCTTTTTCCGTTAATGCTCCCTTTACAACAATTTCAACCAGCTTTGTGGCGCCTTCTCCATCTTTTACAACCAGTCTGGCAAGGTTGATCATAGCATCGTCGAGTACACTTTGGAAAGAGTCCTTATGCTCCGCAGTTTTAATAGCCGCCCCTGACAGACCGTTTGCCATAATAATAACCATATCATTTGTGCTTGTATCGCCATCCACGGTTATCCTGTTAAATGATCGTTCAGTCGAGTTAAAAAGGGTATCCTTCAACAGATCAGGGCCTGCATCCACATCTGAACAAATAAAACAGAGCATTGTCGCCATATCAGGACGTATCATCCCCGACCCCTTGGCTACGCCTGTGATTGTATATGGTTTTCCGTTAATACTGCTCTGTCTGGTTACTATTTTTGGAAATGTATCGGTTGTCATTATTGACTTTGCAAGATCGTGAATACCCTCTTTCGAAAGGGCTTTGATCAGATCGGGAACAGCAGTTTTAATTTTTTCGATGTCAAGAGACTCGCCTATAACCCCTGTTGAGGCAACAAGCACGTGATCTTCGGAAATTTTTAACCCGGATGCAACAAAATTTGCCATGGCATTTGCATCAACCATCCCCTGATGGCCGGTACAGCAATTTGCATTGCCGCTGTTAACAATAATCGCCCTGCAGGCCCCGGATTTTATCCGCTCCTTGTCAAGAAGAACCGGGGCCGCCTGAACCATGTTTTTAGTAAATACCCCGGCGGCATTTGCTGGAACTTCAGAAAAAATAAGCCCAATGTCCTTTTCACCGTTTTTCTTAAGACCAGCTGCGACTCCAGCTGCCTTAAACCCCTTGCATTCAATAATATCAATCATTTATAATCTTAATAAGCCCCTGTGAAATTGTTATCGGTATATAATTATATCTGTTATCTTTTTCCGGGCATAAATTCAATATGTTATTTATTCCCTTTCTATCCTTTTTAATATATTGCATCATATCTTAGCATATGATAAAAGATTTAGTTTCAATTTTTACTGGAAAATCAGCGATTAAAGATAGGGATATTAAAGGGATATCAGATAATTATCTGTAAATATTTTCAGGAGGGCTGTTGATGCGCGCAATTATAACAGGGATCGGTCATTTTTACCCTGAACAGAAACTTACAAACAAGGACATTGAACAGAAACTGGATACAAATGACGAATGGATTACCACGCGTACCGGAATTAAGGAAAGAAGAATTCTAGAAGATGGTAAAGGCGCATCTTATATGGCAGTCAAAGCCGCAAGAATGGTTCTTGAACAAAAAAATATTTCTGCAGATGAACTTGACTTAATAATCATGGCCACGGCAACGCCTGATTCGATGGTCCCATGCAGCGCTGCATTGGTTC
>JAUVKB010000237.1 GCA_030596405.1 Deltaproteobacteria bacterium | reverse complement strand
GGATCTGCAATCGTCTTGACCTTGGGGGTACAAATTGTGTCGTGGACGCGGCATGTGCAAGTTCCATGGCCGCAATCCATCTGGCCGGCATGGAACTGTTATCCGGCCGGAGCGATATGGTCATCACAGGCGGTGTTGATACGCTCAACGATATCTTCATGCACATGTGCTTTTCAAAAACATACATCCTTTCCCCCACTGAAGACGTGAGACCGTTTTCAAAAGACGCGGACGGCACGGTGTTAGGTGAAGGGATCGGGATGCTTGTCCTAAAAAAGCTTGCCGACGCCAAAAGAGACAATGACAGGATTTACGCTGTTATAAAAGGGGTCGGGTCTTCCAGCGACGGGAAATCGCAGAGCATATATGCACCGGCAGCCGGAGGGCAGGAAAGAGCGCTCCGCGCCGCATACCAAAACGCGGGTATCGATTCTGAGACTATTGAACTTATCGAGGCCCACGGCACCGGCACCAGGGTAGGCGATATGGTGGAATTTCAGGCCCTTAATCAGGTTTTTGGCGAATCCATCAAAAATAAAAAGAAAAATCGATGCGCACTCGGATCGGTCAAGTCGATGATCGGCCACACAAAGGCCGCTGCCGGTTCCGCCGGTATTATTAAAACGGCTCTTGCTCTTTATAATAAGGTATTGCTCCCCACTTTAAAGGCGGATAAGCCGGATCCCAATATGGGCATTAATGAAAGCCCTTTTTATCTGAACACACAAAGCCGGCCATGGTTTTCAAAAAAAGACCACCCCCGCAGAGCGGGCGTCAGCGCATTCGGATTTGGAGGAAGTAACTTCCACATAGTTCTCGAAGAATATCAAAAAGAAAAGGAAACTATTTCCTGGGACGGTTCCGTTGAAATTATCGCGCTGTCGGCTTTTACCCAGAAGGAACTTGCAAAAAAAATTGACGTATTAAAAAATGCCGCTTTAAATGGTTTGTCTTTTAAAGATCTTTCAATATCCGCCGCAAAAACAAGAAACGATTTTTCGCCAAAAGATCCATTCAGGGCTGTCTTTGTTATTGAATCATACCTTTATTCCGACAAAGATCTGTCAGGCAATCTGGAAAAACTTTTTACAGATGCACTCGACAGCCTGAAAAAAGATGGGACAATAAACAGACAAAATATTTTCTGCGGCAGCGGCAAAAAAGAAAAAATTGCATTCATATTTCCAGGCCAGGGAAGCCAGTATGTCGATATGGGCAAAGATATTGTCTGCATCTTTCCGGAAGCCTTTGATGTTCTGGAAAAGGCAAATAAAAGATATAAAAATTCATGCAAATCCGATCTGCATCTGACCGACCTTATATATCCTGTTTACGCGCGCACGGACAAAGAAAAGAAAATTCAGGAAAACAGGTTAAGAAAGACAGACATCGCCCAGCCGGCCATCGGAGCCGTCAGCATGGCAATGCTGAAAATCTTGAAAAAATTCGGTCTAAGGCCCGATGCAACGGCCGGGCACAGCTTTGGTGAACTGACGGCGCTTTGGGCTGCAGGACGCATAGACGACGACACGCTGCTTGACCTTTCAATTTCCAGAGGAAATTCAATGGCCGCGGCAGGCGGCGATGAAAACAACAACAACGGCGCCATGCTGGCTGTAAACGCTCCCCTTGACGAACTCGACCGGCTCATTAAAGATAGAAACGGCCCGGCAATTGCGAATTTAATAATTGCAAACAGGAACAGCTACGATCAGGGGGTGCTGTCCGGCACAACCGGCGCAATCGATATGGTTCAGGCAGAATGTAAAAAAAGAGGGTTTAACACAAAAAAATTGCCCGTATCTGCCGCGTTTCACAGCAATCTGGTAAAAAATGCGCAAAAACCGTTTGTGCAATCCCTTAAGACCGTAAATATTAAATCTTCTAAAATTCCTGTCTTTTCCAACACAACGGGCAAGGTTTATCCTCAAGATTCTGATCATGCAAAAAAGATCCTTGGTGAGCAGATTTTATGTCCTGTCGATTTTATCAGTGAAATTGAAAACTTATTTGATTCAGGAATCCGCACATTTGTGGAAGTAGGGCCAAGACCGATTTTAACCGGTCTTGTAAAATCGATCTTGAAAGGTCGTGATTTTCAGGCAATGGCATTGGACGGCTCTTCGGGAAGAAAATCGGCAATGGCCGGCCTTGCGGTAACTGTCAGCCGTCTTGCTGCGCTCGGTTATCCTGTTGATTTAAAAAAATGGGAATATTCTGTTTACAAACCGAAAAAACAGATGTTAAATATTCCTGTTACGGGAGCAAACTTCAGACCGGAACCAAAAAAACAAAAAAGTAGTATATTACAAGCCGACAACGAAGCGGCTGCCGACAATTCAAAAGAACATATTTCAAACAAAAAGGCCCCTTCAAACAGGCAGGTCATTAAATCTAATACAACCAGATCTAATACGAAAATGGATAAATATAAACAAAACCGGAACAGCTTGATTGCAGATGCTTTAAATACCGTTGAGCAGGGTCTGAAATCGATGCAGGCGCTTCAGATGCAAACGGCTGAAGCCCATAAAAAGTTTCTGGAAACACAGGCGGAAGCAAGCAGAATACTGCAACAGATGATGGAAAACACCCGGCGCATAACCGAAGCATCGTCAGGGAGATCATTAGAACAAAACATACCGGATCAGACTTTTCAAAGCATTGAAGAAACATATGAGCCCTCAACCGAAACAGTGTCTGATATGCCTGAAAGCGATTCTGATTCTGTTGCCCCGTTTGAACCGGTCAAAGCTGTTGCGGAACTTAACTCCGTTTTATTAGAGGTTGTCAGCCGGCTTACCGGATACCCTGAAGAAATGCTGGGACTCGACATGGATATTGAGGCCGACCTGGGAATCGATTCCATCAAACGCGTGGAGATCCTTTCGGCAATGGAAGAAAAAATACCGC
>JAUVKB010000243.1 GCA_030596405.1 Deltaproteobacteria bacterium | reverse complement strand
TGCTCGGATATCTTCGCGAAGAAATATCGGGAATGTACCTCAAAAACTTTGGGGATAAAAGGCATACGGATTCTTACATGGCCGCCACGAAACAGGTAAGGGAGCAAGGCTCATGGACAGGAGAGATGGAGTTTGTCAGAAAAGACAGGACAATCTTTAATGCCTACGTGAGTGCCACTCTATTGAAAAACGAAAATGACAATCCCGCGTCATGCCTGGGCGTTATACGTGATATCACGAATCAGAAAAAGCTTGAGGCCCAACTTCGGCAGTCACAGAAGATGAAGGCCATAGGCACATTGGCCGGAGGCATAGCGCACGACTTTAACAATATTCTTTTCCCGATAATCGGGTACACTGAAATGACAATCGAGGAATTGTCCGAAAACAGCAGTGCCCGGAAAAATCTATATGAAGTGCTCAAAGCAGCGCAACGCGCCGAGAACCTGGCCAGACAGATTCTAACCTTCAGCCGTCAGAGTGAAAATGAGGTAAAACCTTTAGATGTTCGACCGATTATAAAGGAAGTGCTAAAACTTTTAAAAGCATCTTTGCCGTCGACCATTGAGATAAGGGAGATCATAGACAAAAAGTGCGGGGCGATATCGGCTGATCCCACCCAGATACACCAGATAGTTATGAACTTATGCACCAACGCCTATCATGCCATGCGGGAAAATGGCGGATTGCTGGGGGTAACTTTAACGGAGGTGGATCTTGGCCCGGAAGATCTGCCTACCGAACCGAATATAATACCGGACACATACCTGAAACTTACGGTAAGCGATACCGGCCACGGCATGAATCCTGTGGTCATGGAACGGATTTTTGACCCGTTTTTTACAACCAAGGATCTGGGCAACGGCACGGGACTGGGTCTTTCCGTGACGCATGGAATTATAAAAAGCTATGGCGGTTATATCAATGTTTACAGCGAGCCCGGCAAGGGAACCGCATTTAATGTTTATCTGCCCCGAATCGGGCTCAACGCCGAGGCGCCGAAGCTTGAATCAGTCAAACCGCTTCCAAAGGGTAAAGAACGTATTTTGCTTGTAGACGACGAGGAGCAGATTGCTGACATGGAAAAGCAGATGTTAGAATGCCTCGGATATCATGTCACGGCCCGTACCAGCAGCATAGAGGCGCTGGAGCTCTTTCGTATGAAACCGGACAGGTTTGATCTTGTTATCACAGATCAAACCATGCCCAACATGACGGGCGGGGAGCTGGCCGTAAATTTTATCAAAATAAGACCCGATATCCCGATCATCCTGTGCACCGGATTCAGCGAGGTGATATCTGAAGAAAAAGCCCTGGCCATGGGAATTAGGGAGTACATAATGAAGCCTATTATTTACAACAAGCTGGCGACGGCAATCCGGCGGGCGCTGGAACCCGAATTCTGATAACAAAATATATGAAAAGGAGAATCTATTATGGATAAAAAAGTAACGGTAATCGGAGCCGGCAATGTCGGGGCTACCGCTGCCCAGCGTCTGGCTGAAAAAGAGTTGTGTGATGTCGTTCTGATCGATATTGTTGAAGGGATACCCCAGGGAAAAGCTCTTGATTTAACGGAGGCCGCGCCCATTGAAAAGCATGACTCGCATCTAACCGGCACGAGTGATTATGAGGCTTCAGCCGGATCTGATATTGTCATTATTACGGCGGGTATGCCTAGAAAACCGGGCATGAGCCGTGACGATCTTATCAGCACCAACGCGAAGATCATAACAAATGTTACCCGGCAGGTTGTAAAGATGTCTCCCGATACAATCCTTATTATGGTCAGCAATCCTTTGGACGCAATGTGCCATGTTGCCTATGAAGCAAGCGGTTTTCCAAAAAACAGGGTGCTGGGCATGGCCGGCGTTCTGGATTCCGCCAGGTTCAGGGCTTTTATTTCCATGGAACTTAATGTTTCCGTCGAAAACATACATGCATTTGTACTTGGCGGACACGGGGACACGATGGTTCCGCTGCCGAGATACTCCACGGTCGCCGGTATTCCTATAACCGAACTGATGACACCAGACCGCATTAATGCCCTGGTTCAAAGAACCGCCGCCGGCGGAGCTGAAATTGTTTCGCTTTTAAGAACAGGAAGCGCGTATTATGCCCCGGCATCCGCCGCGGTAGAAATGGCTGAATCGATCCTGAAGGATAAAAAGAAGATACTCCCCTGCGCCGCATACCTGGAGGGCGAATACGGCATAAACGATCTTTTTATAGGGGTTCCCGTTAAACTCGGAGCCGGCGGCATCGAGGAGATCATCCAGATCGACCTTACGGATGAGGAAAAAACAGCTTTGCAAAAATCTGTTAAAAGTATCGAGGAACTTAAAGAAATTTTGAAAAAATGAAATAACATAATAAGTTAAGTTAAGATGTGAGGTCTGATAGTATGTTTAGCAATAAGGATGAATATGATAAAATGTGTAAGTTGCTTGACGGCTGGTCAAATGACTCCCGGCAGATTAAAAACGCTTTTATTAAATTCAAAGACAATCTTGAAAAACAAAAGAATATAACGCTTAACTTTATATCACGTCCAGGTGTCAGTTACTCGTTGAGGGCCACAGCAAAAGAAAACCCTAAAAGCGATAAGCCTTTGTTTGTGATGGTGGATATAATAGATGACGACCCTGAAAACAGGTGGCTGTCGGTCTGCTTTTATGGAGAAATGATTACCGACCCCGATGACAGGGGAGATTTCGTGCCCGAAGGGCTGCTTGGTGATGATGCCTGCTGCTTTGATCTGGAAGAATATGACAATGCCATGTTTCAGTATATTCAGCAGCGGATTGATGAGGCTTACTCATATT
>JAUVKB010000147.1 GCA_030596405.1 Deltaproteobacteria bacterium | reverse complement strand
GGGGCTACTCTGTAACGGATGCCTTTGAGTTGTGCTGCTATTTTCACAGAGCATTTTGCCTTTCACAATCCCTTTTGCAATCAAGTTTTTCTTTCCAGCACCCTTACACGTATTTTATCGTTTTCCTGCTGTTTTTCCAATCGTCAATAGTCACTATTAAATCTTATTGATGCTGGATGTGTTGAGTTATTTGAATATTTAAAGTCTCTCTTTTTCTCCCATATGATAAATCAAATATCGAAATAATCAGTATTGGGGATGTTTTTGTTGAAAACATATTTGTTGTACAACAAATATGTATTATATTTTTCAGAAAAGTTAAGGGGGTTGATTGTGGCTGATTTTTATTGTCGGCAGTCCGGCACGGGGTGGAGATTTTCTGTTTCGGGATTATTTTGTATCTGAGCTATGGGAAGCCCTTGATAAACATAATGTCCTTTTGCTGGCGCCCAGGGGAATTAGGGACGGGGGGAATTAAGGACGTACGTCAGATTATAAGTTTCCTGCTTAGTAATTATTTTGGACAGCTATCGCACGCCCCCGCGCAACCGAAAGGCTGATTGCCGGTTGAGAAATCCCCAATTCATTTGTTGACCAATAGCACAAAAGACTGCGGGCCTGTACAACTTTGGGCTGTTTCCCGGAAGCCAATACCTGTGAAAGTTCTATATCTGAAATATTAGCGGCCCTCTGCGCAACGTCGTCAACATCAATGCCACTGGCCTTCAGTCGATATTTCCTTTCGTATTCCTCCCCGGCTTCTTTTACTATCCTTGCCCCCTGGGTTTTGACATATACAATCATAAATCACCTCCGTTTTTTACCGGAGAATAGGGGAAGTCGCCGGCAAGTTCAATGTTTGCAACATTGCCGGACTTAAATTGTCAAAGAGTAAAAAAAGTTTTGACCAACTAAATATAAAACAAAATACATCCGTTACGCTGACAGCGTTACGCTGACAGCGTAACGGGCGCACTATATTTTACCATGTACGTTGAATCCATTTTTTGAAAAACAGATCAACAACAACATAACTGCCGTTTTCCTGTCGTATCAGATCCTTTTCCAACAGATTTTTCATGGCTTTCTGGATGGATGATGATGTCCCAAGCATATATTTTGCTAAAAATTTTTTCCCAAACACCTCGGGATGTTCTTCGCCGACAAGTGCAGCCAGTAAATTTTTCTGCTTGCCCGTCAATGATTCCCATATCGCAATGTAGATGCTTGATTCCCTTGCAATGAGAATATCTATCGCCTCATTTATATAATCCTGGGTTATCCGGCCATGTTCCTGGCAGGTTTCCCACAAAATATTACACAGCATTTGGAAATAATAAGGATGACATTCAGTGGCAGCTATAATGTTTTCCGTTTCATTTTTACCAATATTTATTCCGCCGGCTGAAAATTTTTGTTTTGAAAACTTGGCCAGCTCATTTCCGCTGATTTTTTGTAAGGGAAAATGCCTGCCGCTTTTATAAAAGGGACGATTCGGGTTGTTGAATATATCCCGCATTAAATGAGTTTTACTACCCATAAATACATACGAAACATTTTCATGATTTTGAAAAACAGATCTCATCTTTCTTTCGATCTCATCATCTTCAAAATTTGCAATTTCCTGAAACTCATCAAAAACAACAACTGCTGATTTGTTTTGCCGGTCAGCGATCTTTTTAACGGCTTCAAGCAGATCATCAATATGTGGTGAAATATTTGCGGCCCTGTCGAATTCAAATTCAAAATGCACAGACTGATCATCCATAACTATTTTTGGTATTATTCTTGGCAGATATTCCTTTATTTTTTTTGCAATTTGTTTAAATCCACCTGAAATACCTGACGATATTGCGCCTGCATAAATTTCAATAAACCTTTGTTTGTTAATTGCAGGGTATAAATCAATATAAAAAGTGAGAATCCCCATGGATTTTACCTTCTTGAGAACGCGCATAATAAGTGATGTTTTACCATATCTGCGTGGCGAAAATATTATAATATTCTGGCAAGTTATAATTTCCGCAACAAGTTCTTTTACTTCCTTGTCTCTGTTGCAAAAATGTTCACCACTGACTGTTTTGCCGTATACAAAGGGGTTTTTCACCGGCTTTTCCTTTTTATGAAAAATGATTCTATATCAGCAACCTCATCTCTGAACTTTTTAGTGAATCTTCTGTTTGCCACAAAAAAATGCTAAAGAACAAAAGGTGTATTAAACTAAAGGAGATTTGCTTGTTATCGTGATCAGCAAATTTTGATCTGTCCATGTAATCGCCCTGATTAGGGATCGCCATGGTTAGGGCGAATACAAGATTCGCCCCTGCATTGTGCCGATAACACAATAACCCTATGACAAATGGAAATTTCCGTACAAATTATTTTTTTTCAAGCTCTATAATATTAAGGGTGACTTTCATGATCGAATCAGGCGTAAGGGATATGGAATCTATCCCCTCTTTCACCAGAAACTCGGCAAATTCAGGATAATCGCTCGGCGCCTGGCCGCAAATACCGCTGTGCCGTCGATTTCTTTTAGCCCCTTTGATGGCCATTGAAATTATTTTCATCACCCCGGCATCCCGTTCCTCAAAATCGTGAGCCACCAGAGCCGAATCACGGTCGACTCCCAGTGTAAGCTGGGTCAAGTCGTTGGAACCGATTGAAAACCCGTCAAACAGCTTGCTGAATTCGTCGATAAGGATAACATTATTCGGAATTTCGCACATGACATAGACCTTGAGCCCGTTTTCCCCGCGTTTTAAGCCGTTATCAGCCATCTCTGCCAAAACCTTTTCTCCCTCAGCAACCCGGCGGCAAAAAGGGATCATAATAATAAGATTGGTCAATCCCATTTCGCTTCTGACCTGCTTCATTGCCCTGCATTCAAGGGCAAACCCTTGTCGATATTTTTCATCATAGTAACGCGAGGCCCCGCGAAAGCCTATCATTGGATTTTCTTCCTCAGGCTCAAAATACTTTCCTCCTATAAGGCTTGCGTATTCATTTGTTTTAAAGTCGCTCATGCGCACGATAACCGGTTTTGGATAAAAAGCCGCCGCAATAGTCCCGACGCCATGAGCCAGTCTTTCGACAAAATAGTCTTTTTTATCGCTGTAACCGTATGTGAGTTCATTTATTTTTTCCGTGACGGCTTCATCCGTTACCATTTCAGGATGAACAAGAGCCATGGGATGGATCTTTATGTAGCTGTTGATAATAAACTCCATACGCGCCAGACCGATGCCGTCGTTAGGTATCCTTGAAAGTGAAAACGCTTCTTCCGGATTTCCAAGGTTCATCATAATCTTTGTTTTAGGACGCTTTATATCTTTAACGACAATCTTTTCGACATGAAAGGGGAGTATTCCGTCATACACGATCCCCTCATCACCTTCCGCGCAGCTTACCGTCACAGTCTGCCCCGTAGTAATCCTTTCCATGGCATCTTCGGCCCCGACCACTGCCGGGATGCCAAGCTCACGGCTGATTATGGCTGCATGGCATGTCCTGCCCCCTCTGTTTGTTACAATGGCCGCAGCGGTCTTCATCACAGGCTCCCAGTCCGGGGTTGTAGTATTTGCCACAAGTATCTCTCCGGGGTTAAATGAAGAAAGATGGGCGACATCCGAAATTATGCGGGCTTTTCCGTTTGCAATCTTTTCTCCCACGCTTTTGCCCCTTGCCAGCACGGTCCCTTTTTCTTGCAGATGGTATGTCACAAAAATATTCATATCTTTTTGTGATTGGACTGTTTCCGGTCTGGCCTGAACAATGAACAGCTCATTACTGTTGCCGTCTTTTGCCCATTCAATATCCATCGGCATGAATTTTCCCGCTTTCTTTGAATAATGTTCTTCTATGGTGATCGCGTAACCTGCCAGCGTAAGGACATCATCATCTGTAAGACAAAACCTCTTGCGATCCGCCTCCGGGACTTCAATATTTCTTGTTAAAACTTTTGAGTCACCGCGGCCGTATATCATTTTAATCTTTTTAGCCCCTATATTTTTTTTAATGATAGCGCGACAGTCTTGTTTGAATGTGGGCTTGAAAACATAATATTCGTCAGGGTTGACAGCTCCCTGAACAATATTTTCTCCCAATCCGTAAGAGCCTGTAATAAAAACCACATCCGAAAAACCGGTTTCCGTGTCAATGGTAAACATCACGCCGCTTGTGGCAAGGTCGGAACGCACCATCTTCATAATCCCTATGGACAGGGCAACATCAAAGTGATCAAAATTATTATCTACGCGATAAGAAATTGCGCGATCTGTAAAGAGTGACGCAAAGCATTTAATGCAGGCCTCCTTTAAGGAATGATACCCGCAGACATTAAGATATGTCTCCTGCTGCCCGGCAAACGAAGCTGTGGGCAGATCTTCCGCGGTTGCCGAACTCCTGACGGCAACATCCGTATCAGACCCATACTCTTTGCAGAGTTTGTCATATGCGGTCTTGATTTCAGCCCAAAGGTCATCGGGAAGCCCGGCGCCTAAAATTAAATCCCGGGCTTTTTTTCCCCGGCCGGCAAGATCGGTTATATTTTTTTTGTCAAGGCCGGACATTGTCTCTTTAAGTCCATCAAGAATACCCGCGGTCGAAACTACGTGCCTGTATGCCTGGGCGGTTATGGCAAAACCATTGGGAATTTTGACTCCATAAGAGACAAGTTCACGATACATCTCTCCTAAAGAGGCATTCTTGCCGCCGACCAGCGGCACATCTTCAATCCTGATCTCTTTAAACCAAAGAATGTATTTGCTGTCCTGTTTCATGGCATTTTTCTCCTAACCTCCTGCAAACCCGCGTTATCCGCATTTATTCCTTATTTTTCCCGTTCCTGCGCCTATTTATGATCAAGAGATCGTATAAGGAGCAGCGGACGATCAATATGTTGTAAAATTCCTGCCGCCACACTCCCGTAAGACGATCTGTCCAGGCCGGTAACTCCATGACTGGCAATTGCAATAATGTCCGCGTTTTCGTTTTTAGCCGTATTTAATATTGCCTTTACCACGGGAGCATGCGCCGTGACTGTTCGGGCTTTGATCCCTTTATCTGAAAATTCTTTTTTCCGTTCATCCAGGTAGGCCTGTACCTCCTTTTCCCGTTTGTCCAGATTCTGTTTATACACCGATAAATCAACGATTTCATCACGCCCTAACAGAAGAGGTCCTTCTTCTACCAGCATGAATATAACTTCGCTGTTGTAATGCTGCGCCATTTGTTCAACATGAGGCAATATAACTTCGGCCCTTTTTGAACCATCTAATGGGACCAATATCGTGTTGTACATTTTAACCTCCTTTGCAAAGTTCAATTATAGAAGATTGGGTCTCCTTATAACCTTCAGCAATGGCTTCTTTTGCCCTGTTAAATTCCAGAAATTTGAGATATCCCAACCTGGGTTGTATTAACAGATCAGGCGGATCAGACTT